>JAIDNJ010000067.1 GCA_029063895.1 Muribaculaceae bacterium
GCATTATAGCGGCTGCGCTCTTCTTTACTCTTTCTTTTGTTTCAATCATGGCGGCTACGGCCGACCATATTACCGGCCGGGTGACCGATGAAAAAGACGGATCCCCTATCGCCGGAGCTGCCGTGATGATAGGTATAAAAGGGGTGGTGACCAATGCCGACGGGTATTACTCGATGCCGTTGCCCGACAAAAAATCAGGTAACGTCGTCCTTAAATTCTCCTGCCTGAGCTACTTGAAAAGGAATGTGACCGTCACGCTCCCCATTAAAGACAGGACTCAGGTAAACGTGTCGCTCACACCCGATGAAAACATGCTCAGCGAGGCTGTTGTGCAGGGATCGCGTCACGATTTCGGTGTCAAGAGTCCGCAGATGAGTGCCATCGAGCTCTCGGGGGCCCAGCTCAAAGCCGTGCCGATGGTCTTTGGAGAACCCGACCTTTTGAAAACAATTCAACGGTTGCCCGGTGTCCAGTCGGGCAAAGAGGGTAACTCGGGCATAATGGTGCGCGGCGGCGGATATGACCAGAACCAGCTGATGCTCGACGGGGCGATGCTCTACTCTACCGAGCACATGAAAGGGTTTGTTACAGCTGTCAATCCCGACATGATATCGTCAATGGCTTTCTATCGCGGGGCGTTCCCCGCAAAATATGGAGGCCGATTGTCGAGCGTTATCGACGTGGCTACCACCGAGGGCGACTATCACTCTTATCACGGGGCCATATCGGCCGGCCTGATGGTGGGCCGAGTCAATGTCTCTGGTCCCATTGTAAAAGGCAAAACGTCGTTTGCCCTTGCGGGACGTCTCTCTTACTTTGACCTGATTTTCCAGCCCGAAGCCGAGAAACATTACAAAAAGATAGGAGTTGAGTCGCCCTATACAGGAATGGAGTTCTGGGATATCAATCTCAAACTGGCCCATCGTTTTTCGGCCAAAGACAAGATGACTATGCTCGTTCTCACCGACCGTGACCGCCAGAAAACCGAGACAACAAAAAACTATCCCAAAACAAATATCGCGCCCTATTATGACCCCGACGAACTCCCTAATCTGATTCAGATAGGAGATATAGTGGATTACAGTTATTCGACACCAAGTAAAACCTCGACCCGATGGGGCAATATTTTAGGTGCCTTAAACTGGTATCACCGTTTTGGCGATAATCACCGGCTTCATACCTCGGCAGCCTATAGCGCCTACAGCTATGAACGGGAGTATCACGGCGAGCAAGAGAGCAGCCGCACTATCGTAGTGCCTCAGCAACCCGACAGCGTGCCCAACTCCTCGCGCGAGGTTTCCGATATTACCCACCGCTCAAAGGTCAGCAGCTTCAACTTTAAAAGCGACTATCAGCTACCGTTAGGAAATAACAACACAATCAACGCCGGCATTGAGTTAAAACATATAACCACCGACCCGCGCAGGAAAATTGTCAGCGACCGTGACGAGTTTGAGGACTGGTCGATTTGGCAGGAAGATTACATTATAGTGGACATGCGCGATATCCACCGTCACACTTCCACCGATACACTCGTTGGAAAAGTAAGCCGCATGTTTAACGGCAACATATACTTGTCCGATCACATGAAATATGGCCCGTTTGAGGCTATTATAGGCGCTCGCGTGGCCTCTTACTCGGTTAAGAATAAAACATATATGTCATTTGAGCCGCGACTGTCGGCATCGGTGATGCTCGACGGTAACAGCTCGATTAAAGCATCGGTGAGCCGCATGTCTCAGGGTGAACGGTTGTTGTCATCGACAAGTCTTGTGTCGCCGTCAGATGTATGGATCGGTGTTACCGATTCGATTCCGCCGATGAAATCTATGACCTACTCGGTGTCGCTCAACCGACAGCTGCCGTGGGGAATGGAAGCCTCGTTAGAGGGTTACTACAAAACGATCGACAACATGACCGACTATCGCGAGGGAAGCGATTTTTCACGTGCGAGCACCAATTGGGAAAATATGATAGCACTGGGTAAGGGGAAAGCCTACGGAGTGGAATTTTTGTTACAGCGCATGACAGGCAATACAACAGGATGGATTTCATATACCTGGTCAAAAGCCATCAGCCGTTTTGACCGTCCCGGTCAGGTCATAAACAGCGGGCGCGACTTCTATTCGCCCGGTGACCGCCGCAACAATCTATCGGTCAATCTGACCCATCGTGTCAATATCAACCGATATCCCGGAAACCATTTTGACATATCAGCAGCTTTTTTCTATGCCACAGGCCGTCGCGTCACAATTCCCGACCATCTGACCTATGCCGGCATGCTTGCAATGGCCGACCACACGGTGGTGGATATCGGCTTATCAAGCCATTTTGATCCTCTTTACAATATACCAACGTCATATAGCGGAATAGTAATGCCGAGCGAAGCCTTTGACGTGTATATGCGATATGAAGGATATGCGATGAAAAACAATCTGGAGTTACCCTATGAAATGCGTCTGGACATAAGCATGGCAATGACCGTCAAGCACCTCATAGGTGAAAGCACCTTTACCGTGGGGGCCACCAATCTGCTGAACCGCAAGAACCTGTCAGACGCATTTATCGGAACCACCCAAGGCGGCACCCTGATTGTAAAAGGGGTTTGCAATTTTCCTTTAATGCCAACGATTAGTTACACTTATTCATTTTGACAATATGATAAAAACAAAATATATCTTACCGCTGATTGTAATGTCAGGAACATTTTGGGGATGTGAGGTCGAAATCGAGCCACCCGCCGACGACGAGAATCACCCGATTACTGTCACGGCCCTCGCCTCGGCCGGAGAGCCCCTATCCGTAAGGCTGTCATGGACCGACGCTATAAATGAAGCGCTGTCGGCCCCCTATGCCGACAGCTACGAAATGTGGCGCGTCCTAAATTTTTTAAACGAAAGTATAACTTCCCATTCCCTGATGTTTGACAGTTATTACAAACAGTTTGTGGCTACCCGGGCCACAGTCAAGGCTGTTGTGGATGGTAATGAATATGACCTGATATATAACGCCAAGACACTCAACTATGAATGTCGTGACTATATCGCTGAACCGGGTGACCGTATAACTATCAACGTTCAGGCCGACAAGTCAGAATATAATCAGTCACCGTCTGATGAACCTGTCCATATCCAATCGACATGCACCGTTGAAGTACCTACCCACACAGCCGATGTCGAGATATTAAAAGCCGACAAAGTTTATCGTGAACTTGAAAAATATTATCCGCTGGGAACAGTTGAACGGGATGTCGACTCGGTGGTGGTATTCACTCTCAGATTGAAATCACCGTCACCCGGGGTAAACTGTTTCAGATTGAAAGTCACAAGTTTGTATTGCTTGTTGGACGACCCGGAGTGGACCGAATATATCACCCCGATAAGCGCCTATCATTCGGGCGATGCATTGCTATATGATGCGGCCATTGAAAAAGGCTTTGGGCCCTGGCCCGCATATCAATCAGATGTCTTTACAGATGAAAGTTTTAACAATGGAGAATATATTATCAATGTAAGCTCACGTGTAAGCATGTTGGGCGGCAGTAGCGACCGTACCGAAACCCGATACTTTGAAATTGAACTGCAACCCATCAATCAGGCTCTGATGGATTATCTGTCGGTACTCTACCGCATGAGGGTAACAACACCATCCTATTTCAGCGAGCCGTCATCGATTCCGTCTAATATCGAAGGGGGCGTGGGAGTCTTTGGTGCAATAGGAAAATCAAAGAAGATACGTTACTTCCTTCCCGGCGAGGAAAACAGCGCAATCCCACCGGTCGAGTAATCCAACCGACTATATTTGTGAGAATAAACAAACACGACAACTAAGTTTTAGCACCTAAAAAACAAAATCGGAGGATATGCCAAAAATGACAATCCTCCGATTTTTGTTACTATTTCTTTTATATTGAGTTGGATGTATTGTCCGTGTCATCGGTTGATGTCGGGGCTACATCAGAATCGGCAAACATCTTTGAAAGATATTTTTCGCGGAATCGCTCAAGTAGCTCCCAGAAGTTGGGGACAAAAAGCGTACCGACTACCGCATTGACGGCCATACCGAACACCACTGCCGTACCGAGCGATACGCGGCTTTCGGCTCCGGCTCCGGTAGCAAAGAGCATCGGCATCACTCCGAACACAAAGGCGAGCGCCGTCATCATGATGGGACGGAACCTGACATTACCGGCCTTGATTGCCGCCTCACGGATACTCAATCCCGACTTGTGGTAATCAACTGCATACTCGACAATGAGAATCGCATTCTTGGCCGACAATCCGAGCAACAGAATTATACCGATCTGAGTATATATAGAGATGCTCTGACTCATTATCATACAGCCTATGATTGTACCGAGTATAGCTGTCGGCATCGTGATGACAACCGCAATCGGGTCGGTCCAGCTCTCATACTGGGCGGCGAGCACGAGTATCGTAATTATGACTGCAAAAATCAGTACCATCGAGATGGTCGTGCCCGATTGTGTCTCCTGGAAGGCTTCACCGGTCCAGGCATAAGAATAGTTGCTCCCGAGTGCATCGGCCACAATCTCTTCCATAGCCTTGATACCCTCGCTTGAGCTGACCCCGTGGGCCGGAGTCGCGGTAAGCGATGCGGTGTTGTACATGTTATAGCGGCTGATTGTCGAAGATCCGAAGCTCGGCTCGATCTCGGCAAACGAACTGAACGGAACCATCTCGCCGTTGCTGTTGCGCACGCTCAGATTCATCACGTCGGCCACCGATGTACGGGCTGTAGCCTCGGCTCCAATCTGAACCTGGTAGACACGACCGAACTCTACAAAGTCGTTTACATAGCTGCCACCCATATAGTAGGCGAGGGTCGAGAATACCGATTCGAGCGTGAGTCCCTGCATCTTGACCTTGTCACGGTTAATGTTGATTTTATATTGAGGTACGTTACCTTCAAAAAGGGTCGATACCGAAGCAATGCGCGGGTCTTTGCGCGATGCATCGATGATCTGGTCAAGAGCTACCTTGAGTTCATCGGTGCCGAGATTGTTGATATCGAGCAACTGCATCTGGAGACCCGATGACATACCCAAACCGGGAATTGCCGGCGGATTAATCGAAAAGATAACCGCTTCCTGAATATCGGCCATCGCTTCATTGGCACGGTCGATTACCTCAAACACACGCTGACTTTTTTTCTTACGTTCGCTCCACGGTTTGAGCGTCACAAACATCGAGCCTACATTGCTGCCCGATCCACCGCCCAGAAATGAGTTACCGGTAACGGCGATTACATTGTCGACCTCGGGGATACTTTTGAGTCGGTTGGTGACTTCGGTCATCACCTTGTCGGTGCGCTCGAGCGATGCCCCTGTCGGGAGCTGTACCGAGGTCATGAAATAACCCATGTCTTCCGACGGCACATAGCTTGTAGGCCATTTGAGGAAGCCCCAGAAGGCAAACACACAGATGACGATGAATACACCCAAAGCCACTACCGGACGTTTGAGCATGGCCGATATTGACGAGGTATAAGCCGCCACGGTCTTGGCCCAGCCTTTATTGAAAAGCCGATATACAAAGAACGATGACCGTTTTTCTTTCTTCTTGAGAAACAGGGCACACATCGCCGGCGTGAACGTCAGGGCATTGAATCCCGAGAATGCAGTCGAGACGGCGATTGTCAATGCAAACTGTTTGTAAAGTTCGCCGGTGATTCCGCTGATAAATGCCGTGGGGATGAACACCGACAACAGCACCAGTACTTCACCCACAACCGGGCCCTGCAGTTCGACCATAGCTTTCTCGGCAGCCTGTCGCGGCGACAATGTCCCCTGACTGACAAGTCGGGCACAATCCTCGACCACAACTATCGCGTCGTCGACGACAATGGCGATGGCAAGCACAAGTCCAAACAAAGTGAGAGTATTGATTGTGAAACCCAACAGCTTCATCACTGCAAAGGTTGCGATCAGCGACACCGGTATCGTTATCATCGGGATAATCACGGCACGCCAGTTCTGGAGGAAAAGGAGAATGACAATCATCACGATGAGAGTTGTCTCGACAAAAGTTACAAGCACCTCATCGATTGACTCGGTGACAAAGTCAGTGGTGTTCATCAACACGCGGTAGTTGACACCCTCGGGAAAAAATGGAGCAAGTTCACCGAGTTTTTTCTGTACGTTGTTGGCCACTTCAAGAGCATTTGCCCCCGGAAGCTGATTGATACCTATAAGGCCTGCTTCCTGACCGTCAACTTTACTTATCATGCTGTAGGTTTGACTGCCGAGGTCGATTTTGGCGACGTCGCCCAGTCTGAGCATACTGCCGTCGGGATTTGAACGGATGACGATATTGGCAAATTCTTCGGGAGTCTGGAGCCGTCCCTGTGATGTAAGCGTAAACTGGAAAGCAGCATCGTCAGAAACCGGAGGAGCACCGACACTACCGGCCGACACAGCCATATTCTGGGACTGGATCACGCTCATGATATCGGCGGGAGTAACCTTGCGCACACGCATCATCTCAGGGTCAAGCCAAACGCGCATCGAGTACTCGCCCGCTCCAAATGCATTGGCACCGCCCACACCGTCAACGCGGGCAAGTTCGTCGACAATATTCAGCTTGGCATAGTTGGTGAGATATAGCTCGCTGTAGTTGTGAATAGAGTCGCTCTCGATTGCAACAAACAGGATGATATTTGACGACTGGGAAAGCACCGACACACCCTGCTGCTTCACTGAAGCGGGCAACGACGCCTCGGCCATCGAAATGCGATTCTGGACTTTGACGGTTGCCATGTCGAGGTCGACTCCGTTTTCAAAGGTAATTGTAAGGCTGTATGACCCATCAGAGCTTGATGTAGAGCTCATATACATCATACCCTCGACACCGTTGACCTGCTCCTCGATGGGAACACCGACAGTCTCGGCCACAGTCTTGGCATCGGCACCGGGATAGGAGGCGCTGACCATCACCGTGGGAGGCGTGATATCGGGATACTGAGCCACCGGAAGTGACTTTATGGTTATGAGGCCGACCAACACCATCAATATAGCCAGCACCGTGGCAAAAATAGGCCGCTCTATGAAAAAACGTGAAAACATTATAATCCTGTTTTAGAATGGTACAATCTTGAAATTATATATACTGACCGATGTCAGCGCACGGTATCGGGAACAACAGTCATCCCCTCGCGCACCTTGAGAAGCGCTTTGGTCACGTAACGCTGACCCGGCGTGAGTCCCGACAGCACCACTCTCATAGAGTCGTTGACAAGTTCACCAGGCTGAATGGATGTGTAAACCACGCGGTTTGAATCGTCGAGCGTGTAGAGATATTTGCCACGCTGGTCGGTAGCAATCGACGCATCCTTGACAAGAATAGCGTGAGGATCGGCATAGTCGGGAAGATTAACTATGACATACATACCGTCTTTAAGCTCGCCATAAGGATTATCTATTTTGATATTTAATTTTACGGTTCCGGTTGAAGTGTCGACCGACGGTGCCACATAGGTGAGATTGCCGGTATAGCTGTGGGGCAACGAGTCGGTAAACGAAAGCGGTATGCGGGTATAGTCTACGGTCGGGACTGGCGATGCGGCATCGTCTTTCATCTTGATATATTGACCCTCATCGACCGAGATGATGGCATAGACCACTTTATCGTCAAACAGTCGTGCAAGATTTACCGGAGAAGCTTCGCCCGATACGTAGTCACCTACATTCAGCGTGGCATTTGAGATGTGACCGTCGGCCGGAGACAATACGCGACAGTAACCGAGCATGGTGCGGGCGGTGCGCAGAGCCGCTTTCGCACTCTCGACCGATGCAATACTCTGGTTCATGTTGCTCTCAGCCTGGACGACATCCATCTGGGACACGGCATCGCTTTCGAGAGCTTTTTTCATGGCTTTGTAGCGGTTGGTGGCATATGTATTGTTGGCAATCGCCGTCTCAAGGTCAGACTGAGCCTGACGGACTTTGTCGGCATATTGTGTATCTTCAATCGTAAACAGCAACTGTCCTTTCTTTACAAAATCACCTGAAGTATAATTTTTTGATGTAAGGTATCCGTTGACACGTCCTACAATCTGGATAGCTCGGTCGGCACCGATGTAACCGGGATAAGTTTTACCTACAACGATTGAGTCGACAAGAGGAAGGGCGACCGATATAGATTCTTCATGGACCGATGTGTTTTTTTCGGTTTTATGAGAGCACGAGGTGGCTGATAAAGCGACAACGGTTATGAGCGAGAGGCGGCTGATAGTGGTATGTAGTCTCATCTTTATATATGCTTTAATTATGTTTGACTTTTTTATTTTAATATTTAGTCGGGCGGCTTACAAACCATTCCATCCGCCACCGAGCGCCTGATAGAGCGACACGAGCGAACTGAGAGCCTTACCCCGGGCTACAATAAGTGAATTTCGGTTTTCCAGTACGTTCAACTGGGCGTCAACCACGTTGCTGAACGGTGTTAGATCCTGTTTATAAAGGTCGACCGACAGGCTGTAAGATTCATCATCATAGCTTATGAGTTCCTTGATAATCTCTACATTGCGAAGGGAAGCCATGTAGGACGACATTGCATTGTTAACCTCGTTTACAGCATTGAGGACAGTCATGTTATAGTTATCTACCGACATCTTCATGGTTTCGCGAGCTGAAATTACACCGGCGCGTCGACTAAGGCCGCTGAATATAGTCCATGACAGGCGCGGTGCAACCGAGTAGGTAAATGAGTTTTTATGGAAAAGGTCACCGGCACGGTGGGCCTCGGTACCAATCGAGCCGTCAATCGAGAGCGTAGGCAGGAACTCTTTCTTGGCCACACCGACTGCGGCGGCATTGGCAGCAACAGTCATTTCAGCCTCCACGATATCGGGACGACGACGCAATAGTTCGGCAGGAATCCCGGTTTGCACCAGATGGATGTGATCAGGCAGTCCGGTAAATGATTCGAGAGCGCCGGAAATCTCTGACGGATATACACCGAGAAGCACCGCAATCGAATTAATGGCTGTCGTTATGGAGTTTTCAAGACCGGGAATAGACGAAATGGTGGAGTAATAAACTTCCTTGGCCTGAGTGACATCAAGTTTGGAGTTGAGTCCAGCTTCATATCGTGCCTCGGTCATTTTAACAATTTTGTCTTGACGGGCCGAGTGCTCATTGGCAACCTGAAGTTCGGCCTGCCACACTCTCAGCTGAAAATATTCTTTGGCAATTTCAGCCGCCACCGATACCATTGTACCGGCATATTCGGCCCGGCTGACACCCACAAGCTTTTTTTGCTCGCGCACAGCAGTTGAAATTTTACCGAACAGATCAATTTCCCAACTTACCGATATGTCACCTGAGAAAAATGAAGAGTTTATCGACTGTACCGCCGGACTTGACGCAAGCCCTGCTGTTCTCGATTTGTTCCATCCTGCATTAAGGCCGGCCTGAGGAAAAAATGAAGATCGGGCCGACATAAGACCGGCACGGGCTATTTCAATGCGACGGGCCGCAACTTTAAGGTCATAGTTATTTTCCTGACCTACTTTTATGAGCGAGTCAAGGAGAGGGTCATTAAACGACTTCCACCAGGAATCTTCAGCAGGAGAAGCCGGTTCAAAATACTCGGTGTAATTCCACGATTCGGGGACGGGCATGTCAAGCACATCAGTCGGGTTGGAAGCACGCACACCTGTAATACTAAAAAGCATGACAGGTAAAACAGTTAAAACGTGTCGAAAACAATTCATATGTGGTCAATGTGTGAAAAATTTTGCTACATCTATATATTTCTTAACATTATAATCTTCTTTTTAGTTCTACCGCTTTTACGATTATTTTGTAAATTCCACCGCCCATTCATTAAAATATGTTTCATTACAGCCGTTTTAGTTAAAATAGAGTTAAAATACACAGC
>JAIDNJ010000068.1 GCA_029063895.1 Muribaculaceae bacterium
GACACAACGTCATCAGCGGTATCTTTGACGGAATAAAGAATATCAACAGCGAAAGCCGCCTCTATGGCTTCCTTATGGGCCCCGGCGGTTTTGTTGACCATCAGTATAAAGAACTTACAGCCGACATCATCGACGAATATCGTAACACCGGCGGTTTTGACATCATCGGTTCAGGCCGTACGAAACTTGAAAAGAAAGAACAGTTTGACAAAGGTCTTGAAATCCTTCGTAAACTCAACATCTCTGCTCTCGTTATTATCGGTGGTGACGACTCAAATACCAACGCTGCTGTTCTCGCCGAATATTATAAGGAAATCGGTGCCGGCGTTCAGGTTATCGGTTGCCCCAAGACCATCGACGGTGACCTCAAGAACGAAGTGATTGAAACATCATTTGGTTTTGACACAGCTACTAAAGTATATTCAGAGGTAATCGGTAACATTCAGCGCGACTGTAACTCAGCCAAGAAATATTACCACTTTATCAAACTCATGGGTCGTTCGGCATCTCACATCGCTCTCGAATGTGCCCTTCAAACCCAGCCCAACATCTGTATTATCTCAGAGGAAGTTGAAGCCAAAAACATGACTCTCGACGATGTCATCCAACAAATAGCCGATGTTATCGCCTACCGCGCCTCAAAAGGCTGGAACTTTGGTACAGTTCTTATTCCCGAAGGTCTCATCGAATTCATTCCCGCAATTAAACGCCTTATCGCCGAGCTCAACGACCTCCTCGCTGCCAAAGGAGCAGAATTTGCAGCCGTAGAGCCCGACAGCCAGCGTGAATGGATCATCGCTAACCTCTCGGCCGACAATGCCAAGATTTACGAATCACTCCCTGCCGGCGTCGCTCGCCAGCTAAGCCTTGACCGCGACCCCCACGGTAACGTTCAGGTATCTCTTATCGAGACTGAAAAACTCCTCAGCCAAATGGTTGCAAAACGTCTTGACGAAATGAAAGCCGAGGGTAAATTCAACGGAAAATTCTCAGCGCTCCACCATTTCTTCGGTTATGAAGGACGTTGTGCCGACCCCTCAAACTTTGATGCAGACTACTGTTATGCTCTCGGTTTCAACGCCGCATGCCTCATCGAGGCCGGAGTAACCGGTTACATGTCGAGTGTCCGTAACCTCACCCTTCCCTCGGTACAGTGGCAGGCCGGCGGTATCCCCATCACCATGATGATGAACATGGAACGCCGCAACGGTGAACTCAAGCCCGTTATACAAAAAGCGCTTGTTAAACTCGATGGCAAACCATTCCTTAAATTTGCCTCACAGCGTAAGGAGTGGGCCGAGAACACATGCTACATCTACCCCGGCCCAATCCAGTTCTGGGGTCCTGCCGATGTATGTGACCGTACAACAATGACACTCTATTACGAAAACAAGTAAGCCATCATAAATAAAAATTCATAAAGCCTGCCGAAATTAATTTCGAGCAGGCTTTTTTGTTTCTTTATGTTAACTTTTCACATTAACGAAAAAAAATTTGTACCTTTGCCATAAATCAACAATAATACAGCTAATGAAAGTTTTAAAATTCGGAGGGACATCGGTTGGAACCGTAGCATCTCTCAAAAATGTAAAACAAATCGTTGAAGGCTGCCAGACACCCGTCGTGGTTGTTGTCTCGGCTCTCGGCGGAGTCACCGACCTTCTCATCGCCACCTCCAAGATGGCGGCAGCCGGTGACTCTGGTTATAAAGTTTCTTTTGACAACATCGTAAAACGCCATTATGATATAATTGAGAATCTCGTAAGCCAGTCACTACGTGAAGATGTCAAACGACGTGTCGATATCCTGCTTGACGAGCTTTCAAATATATATCGCGGTATATCGCTGATAAAAGACCTATCGGAACGCACACTTAATATTGTGGTCAGCTATGGTGAGCGATTGTCAAGCCTCATTATCTCAAACATTATTAAAGGTGCCACCTTATTTGACTCACGCGAATTTATAAAAACCGTGAACGAGGGAGGTCGTAATATACTTGACTCGGAACTCACTTCACAACTGATATCCAAAACACTTGGCAACACCGACTTTGAAGTGGCTCTTGTACCGGGATTTATTTCGACAGATATTGACGGTCACATCACCAATCTCGGCCGTGGCGGCAGTGATTATACGGCTGCTATTCTCGCCGCAAATCTTAATGCCGGCTCGCTTGAGATATGGACCGATGTTGACGGATTCATGACTGCCGATCCGCGTCTGATTGATTCGGCCTATGTAATTGACCGGTTGTCTTATGTCGAGGCGATGGAACTTTGCAACTTCGGTGCAAAAGTGATTTACCCGCCCACAATTTATCCGGCTTTTCATAAAAACATTCCGCTTGTAATCAAAAATACATTCAATCCCGATGCTACGGGTACACTTGTATCGGCGTCAACCTCGAGCGAAGGCAAGCCAATCAAAGGTATATCGTCAATCAATGATACATGCCTTATTACCGTTACGGGGCTCGGCATGGTTGGTATCGTCGGTATCAACGCCCGCATTTTCAATACACTTGCACGCAACGGAGTCTCGGTGTTTCTTGTATCTCAGGCATCAAGTGAAAATAACACCTCGTTTGCTGTCAAGAACGCTGACGCCGACCTCGCTGTCAGGGTTCTGAAAGAAGAATTCAAGAGCGAGCTTGCAAGCGGACAACTTTCCGATATTGTACCGACTCACGACCTCGCAACTGTCGCTATCGTGGGACAGAATATGAAAGGTACCGCCGGTATCGCCGGTAAACTTTTCAACACACTCGGCCGCAACGGTATCAACGTTATCGCAGTCGCTCAGGGTGCATCGGAAATAAACATTTCGTTTGTCATACGCCGTCACAATCTGCAAAAGGCTCTTAACGTAATACATGATTCACTTTTCCTTTCCGAGACCAAAGTTGTCAACCTCTTTATAATCGGTACCGGTAACGTTGGACATCATCTTATAGAGCAGATTAAAAATCAGCAGAAAAGTCTCCGAGACGACAAATCACTTGAAATCAAAGTCGTTGGTATCGCCAACTCGCGCCACGTGTTGTTTAACAACGAGGGAATCGACCTTAACAACTACAAAGACGCGCTCGAAGCATCAACGATAAAATCGACACCGCGCAACATTGTTGACGGTGTCATTGAAATGAACATATTCAATCCGGTATTTGTAGACTGTACCACCAGCAAAGAAATCGCTGATCTCTACAAGATATTGCTTGACAACAACGTAAATGTAGTCGCCGCCAACAAGACCGCGGCTTCGTCATCATATAACACCTATGATGACCTCAAGAAGACCGCCCTTTTACGCGATGTCAAATTCTTATTTGAAACCAATGTAGGAGCCGGCCTGCCAATTATCAGCACGATCAACAATCTTATAAACTCGGGAGACCGCATCCTCAAAATCGAAGCTGTCGTCTCGGGAACACTAAACTATATTTTTGACACGATATCACCCGACACTCCGTTTAGCAAAGCCGTAGCAATGGCCCGTGAAAACGGATTTTCGGAGCCTGACCCAAGAGTGGATCTGAGTGGCAGCGATGTGGTGAAAAAAATCGTTATCCTTGCCCGTGAAGCCGGCTACCGCATCGAACAGAGCGATGTCGAAAAAGAATCATTCATTCCCGCCGACTTGTTTGACGGTGATGTGGATAATTTTTTCAAACGACTCCCGGCTGTTGATGCCGAGTTTGAGCAGAAACGCGCCAAAGCTGTCGCCGACAACCGCAAATTCCGCTACATTGCATCGCTCGACTCCAATGGCCTTGCCACGGCACGCCTGACAACCGTAGGACCCGAGCACCCGTTCCACTCACTCCAGAGCAGCAACAACATCATCGCCATCACCACCACACGCTACAAAGAATACCCCATCATCATCAAGGGATATGGTGCAGGTGCCGATGTGACAGCCGCCGGTGTTTTTGCCGATATCATGAGTATTGCCAACGTGCGCTGACCTTCAGGTCAATTCACCTATAAAAAGAATAGAAACATGTTATATATTCCGGTAAACGAAAAGACTCCGGCAGTAGGCCTTCATGAAGCTGTGGTGCGAGGAATCGCGCCCGACGGGTCACTGTACCTGCCTGTTTCTTTACCGACAATACCACGTGCTTTTTTCAACAACATATCGGCAATGACATTACCCGAAATAGGATATGTAGTTGCAAATATGCTGTTTGGTTCCGATATCCCATCGGCCTCAATAAAATCTATGGTCGAAAGCGCGCTCGACTTCGAGATTCCGTTTGTCGAAAATGAGCCAAACCGTTTTACACTCGACCTCACCCACGGTCCTACCAACAATTACAACGACATCAGTGCCCGGTTTATGGCCCGATATGTCGAAATGACACGCCAAAGTGAACAAATCAATGTGATTGTGGCCACAAGTGACAATGTTGGTAATGCTGTCGCCGATGCGTTCGCTCCACTCGACGGGGTTTCGACATTTGTGATTTATCCGACCGGAGCACTCAGCGACTGCCGTCGGTCAAACCTTCTCGACTATGGCTCCCAAATTGTGCCAATCGAGGTTGGAGCTACTTTTCATGAATGTCAGAGTCTCACGCGCGACATGATTCTCTCGTCACAAAACAACAGTAATATACCTCTTTTGGCTGCCAACTCGGTAAACATAGCAATATTATTTCCGCGGGTAATATATTTCTTCTATGCCTACGCGCGACTGGCCGCGCTTAATCGACCTCTTGACAAGGTTGTCATCGCGACACCGACCGAAAACCTCGGGAACGCCACAGCCGCAGTCATTGCAAGCAAAATGGGACTCCCCGTTAGCCGTTTTATGGCTATACTCACCAACGATCTTGACGCAACCGATATTGTAAACGAGTCGCGTCTTGTGTCGCTGATGAAAAACGATAAAAACAGGGTAAATCTCGCTTCACCCGAAACATCGCCGCTGACCGATGACGAAATCTCAATAACATTCAAGATTGACGACCCGGGACTATGCCGCATCAAACCTAATATCAAAGGCCATCAGCGGCAGCGCGTGACCCACATCGGGCCCTCTCTTCCCGCCCTGACACGTTTAATCAACGAACATAACCGAAAAAATTTTGTATAACTTAAAATTAAATTCTATCATGGATCGCAAAACTTTAAAAAAGAATATCCGTTATATATGTGGTGACATCGCCCAGGAGTGTATTTTTGCAACACATTACATGCCGGGAGTCGACTATGCCCAATTTAATGAAATCGTACTTGATACAGCCCGGCTTCAGTCATCGGCACTGAGACGTGTGTCGGTCTCTTTTGACAAGACACCTCGTGATTTTGAGTCGCGCAATCTCTATAACAAGGCCCGTCGCGAATATTATGCAAAAGCATATGCATCGCTTGATAATGACTTCAAAAAACAGCTTCAGTCTATTGTCGACCGCATGAACAAGGCTCTCACCGCTAAAAAACAGTAATAACTCAACCGATAACTCATGAGCCTTTCAGGTTTCATACTAAAGATAGCCGGCTGGACGGTAGAAATTACCGTCCCCGACTATCCTAAATGTATAATATGTGTGGCCCCCCACACCAGTAACTGGGATTTTATACTCGGAAAACTCGCCTATGCTTCGGTAGGACGTAAAGCAGGTTTTCTGATGAAAGAGTCTTGGTTCTTCTGGCCTTTAGGCCCGATTTTCAGGTCGATTGGCGGCGTACCGGTCGAGCGAGGACGCAAAACGAGGTCTCTCGTCGATGTACTTGTTGAAAAATTCAAGACATCCGACCGGCTTTGTCTCGCCATCACACCTGAAGGCACCCGTAGCCGCACGTCTAAATGGCACACCGGTTTTCTTGAAATTGCCCGCCAGGCCAACATACCTATCGAACTCGGTGCAATCGATTTCAAAACCAAACGCATAACCATCACCGATACATTCACACCTACCGGCGATAATGAAGCCGACATGAAACAAATAAAGCAATATTACCGCGGCTTCACAGGTAAAAATCCAAACAATTTCTCAACCGACAACAACTGAGCCATGACATACACTCACCTTAAAACCGCAATTCTGCCGCTCGATATCAAACAGACCGATCCCCAAGCCAATATCAACGAGATAGAACGGCTTGTATCATTGCCCGTGCTCAAAGATACCGACGTGATAGTATTGCCCGAGCTCTTTTCTACCGGTTTTATCGCCGAACCAGAAACAATCCTGAAATATGCCGAGCCTACAGACGGACCTACATTGAATGCTATCAGACGTCTATCGTCCCAAACCGGCGCAGCTTTTGCCGGCAGTTTCATATGTAATGCAGGAAACCGTTTTTATAACCGGGCCTTTTTCATTGAGCCCGACGGAAAAGCGGCCTATTATGACAAACGCCACCTGTTTTCAGTGAGTCCCGAGAGTCGAGTGCTTGCCCCCGGACGAGAACGCAGTCCTATCGTAAGATACAAAGGATGGACATTTTCGATGGTGATTTGCTATGACATCAGGTTCCCGGTGTGGTGTCGTAACGTCGGTCAGCTCTATGAAGTTCTTCTTGTCCCCGCCAACTGGCCCAATTCACGTGCGTATGCATGGGAACACCTTCTGATAGGACGCGCAATTGAAAATCAATGTTACATAGCCGGTGCCAACCGGTCGGGTAACGATGATTATGGCAACTATGACAATCTGTCATTTTTGATAGACCCTTCGGGAAAACCGTGCGGTATAACCGACACGTCCACCGGTATAATCACAGCTGAGTTTGACCGTGATTATCTTGGAGAGGTGCGGCGTCGTCTACCTGTTGACCGTGATGCCGAAAACTTCAATATATCCGATCTTTAGGCTTTAAAACCACTGTTATGCTAAAAACTGAGTATAACAACAGGGTATCGACATCACATACAGCACCTTTTTAAGTAATTTTACAGATAATTAAGCAGTGGCGGCAAGACTACTTTAATGATAAATTCAAAAAAAATTAGTAACTTTGCAAAATGATTCGTTACATTAAGCAAAAACTGATTAATGAGCAAGCCAAAACTACTTTACATTTCGCAAGAAATTGCGCCCTATCTTTCAGAAAACGAGCTTTCAACATATAGCCGCGACCTACCCCAATCAATGCAGGATCACGGATATGAAGTACGCACTTTCATGCCCAAATACGGTATCATCAACGAACGCCGCAATCAGCTTCACGAAGTGATACGTCTTTCAGGAATGAATATTATCATTGATGATTCAGATCATCCTCTGATTATCAAGGTTGCCACCCTGCTCCCTTCACGAATGCAAGTTTACTTCATTGATAATGATGACTATTTTCAGCGTCACAACGTCAATGATCTTGAAACACGCCTGTATACCGACGATAATGACGAACGCATCATGTTTTATGTGCGCGGCGTTATCGAGACGGTAAAAAAACTCAGATGGTCAGCTGCAATTATCCAGAATACAGGATGGATTACAGCATTGGCTCCAATGTATCTAAAAAAGCAATATCACGACGATCCTGCTTTCAGCGACTCAAAAATAGTTTATGCCCTATTCAATGATAAATTTGAGGGCACACTCGACCCCAGGTTTGTTGAAAAGCTTCGTATGTGTGGATTTGATGATGCCGACATGAAGTCAATTATTGACGGTCCGGTTGATCACATTGCTCTTAACAAGCTCGCCATCGACCATGCCGACGCTATCGCCGTAGCTTCGGAAGGAATAGAACCAGAGCTTATCGAATATGCACAAAAATCGGGTAAACCGTTCCTTGCCTATCCCGGCAAAGAAAACTGTGAGCAGGCATTCGCCGATTTCTATGCATCTATCCAGAATAAATGAAAAAGAATTAACAAGGATAAATGAAAAAGCTCAGATTCCTGACAGCACTGATTCTCCCGGCAATAATGCTTATTGCATGTGAGAATACCTCAACTATAGGTTCATCTCTTGTCGAGAACCAAATTGAAATTGTGGTTGACTCCACTTTTTCACTGACAGGACGCTCGGTTGAGAACAAACGAATACAATCACGTACAATCACCCAGATTCTCGGTGCCATAACGGCAAAGGAATACGGTTCATTCACGTCTGATTTCGTGACACAATTCATGCCGGCATCTACAATCGACACTACAAATGTCCAGGTAGAGAATGTCGACTCATTACGTCTGATTTTCCGTGTGCCCGACACCGACATAATCGGAGACTCGCTCATACCTATGGGGCTTAATATCTACCCGCTCACCAAAGAACTCCCCTCGCCAATTTACAGCGATTTTGACCCTGAAGGATATTATGACCCAAATCAAATGCTTCAGTCTCAAATCTACAAATGTAATGACCTGGCCGATACCGATACGACCTATGTCGTGGGTAATAAATACATAATGATGGGGCTTCCCAAAACACTTGCCCAGCAATTGTTTTCACTCTACAAGGAAAACCCCTCAAACTATGCTACTCCCGAGAATTTCACAAAAGTATTCCCCGGATTTTATGTGACCAACTCCTATGGATCGGGACGAGTTGTCCGTATAGCTCAGACAGTTATGCGACTCCATTATCACAAAAATTTTGTAAATGACAATGGAAACGACACTACGGTCAATTATATCGGATATTACTATGCCGTTCAGCCCGAAGTAATCTCCAATAATATTATTCGTTACAACATGAGCGAATCGCTCAAGCAAAAATTGGCCGGCGGACAAAATATCGTCGTAGCTCCGGCCGGACGGGATATTGAAATCGAATTTCCGGCACGCGAGATAATCAACTCATATAAAACCCAGTCGGGCAACATGTCGGTTGTCAATACTCTCACATTCTCCATCCCTGTTGAAGAAATCGAGAATTCATATGACATGGCTCCCCCCTCGGCAATGCTGATGATTCTATCAAAAGATAAAGACAAGTTCTTTATCGACAATCAGATGACCGACGATGTAACATCATTCCTCGCCACCTATAACTCAACTACCAAGACTTATGATTTCACCGGCATGAGAGCCTACATGATGGATCTTCTCTCAAAATCAGAAATAACTGCCGATGACTATACATTTACCCTTACTCCGGTGACACTCGAGACTACTATCAATACAACAAGCAGCTACTACTATTATAGTCCAACCACCGAGACTGTTAATGCCATTATCCCCTATACCGGTACACCCGCTATGGCATCGCTGAGTCTTGACGAGGCAAAAATTATACTGACATTTAGTAAACAATCCGCAAATTTTTAGTAAATTTGCATCATAATTATTAACCAAGCCGCAATAGCTCAGTCGGTAGAGCATTTCATTCGTAACGAAAAGGTCGCGGGTTCGAGCCCCGCTCGCGGCTCCAAAGCAAATAACTGATAGTCAGTCGATTAAACGTCGATACGGCTATCAGTTTGCCCTTTTTATCAGGGAATTTATCAGGAATTTTATCAATTTTGGTCTACTTTTGGGCCGAAAAACTGTACCCAAACTGTACCCGAATCTTATTCTAACTCTTAATCTCATTGAAAATGTCTAAACTTAATTTGATTATAAGAAACGGAAAGCCAAATGCTGACGGCTCTTTTAATATAAAAATCGCAATTTCGGCAAAGGGCCAAACTTCTTATCTGGCCACGAAGTATAACGTGAACTCGGCAAAGGAGTGGCGTAATGGCCGAGTCGTTAAATGTGCGGATGCGGACTTGATTAATCGAAAGCTGTCAATTTTATTGATGGAGTGCGAGGATACAATCGACGAGACTCCGGACGCGGAATTTATG
Source organism: Muribaculaceae bacterium (assembly GCA_029063895.1). Taxonomy (GTDB): domain Bacteria; phylum Bacteroidota; class Bacteroidia; order Bacteroidales; family Muribaculaceae; genus CAJUPY01. The sequence continues at coordinate 9,753 of JAIDNJ010000068.1, forward strand.
ACGGCATCGGAGTTGAGGTCGTTGCTTGCCAATCGTAATAAGCCGACTGACCTGATAGTCGATTATTGCAGGTCATTTATCGAAAAGCTCAAGGCCAACGGTCAGG
>JAIDNJ010000069.1 GCA_029063895.1 Muribaculaceae bacterium
ATATTCAACATATGAATTTCAATAGTTTTACAATCAAGTCGCAGGAAGCCATTCAAAAGGCTGTTGAGCTGACACGTTCAGCCGGACAGCAGCAAATTGAACCGGCCCACCTCCTTAAGGCTATTTTTTCAGAAGGTGAATCTCTGGTGAAATTCATTTTCCAGAAAGTAGGTGCCAACCTGCCGCTTGCCGAGCAGGCTGTCGACCGCGAGATTGCTACCTTCCCAAAGGTAAGCGGTGGTGAACCTTACCTGAGCCGCACATCAAATGATGTTTTACAGAAAGCTCTTGACATTGCTAAAAAACAGGGTGACGAATATGTTACTCTCGAAGCGATGCTCCTGGCTATCTTTAATATAAATTCTCCCGCTTCGACCATTCTTAAAGATGTAGGTCTTAGCGAAAAAGAACTGCAGAGCGCTATCGACGAGCTTCGCAAAGGCAAAAAGGCCACCGACCAGAGTGCCGAGGAAACTTATAATGCTCTCAGCAAATATGCCATTAACCTCAACGAGCGCGCCCGTTCGGGCAAACTCGACCCGGTTATCGGCCGTGACGATGAGATTCGCCGCGTGCTCCAGATTCTGAGCCGACGTACTAAAAACAATCCGATGCTTATCGGTGAGCCGGGTACCGGTAAAACCGCAATAGCCGAAGGTCTCGCCCAGCGTATTGTCCGTGGCGATGTCCCCGAAAATCTCCGTTCAAAACAGATTTTCTCTCTTGACATGGGTGCGCTGGTTGCCGGAGCAAAATATAAAGGTGAATTTGAAGAACGACTCAAAGCCATTGTCAACGAGGTAACCCAGAGTGACGGTGAAATCATTCTTTTCATCGATGAGATTCATACCCTCGTTGGAGCAGGTAAAGGTGAAGGTGCCATGGACGCAGCCAACATCCTCAAACCTGCGCTTGCCCGAGGCGAGCTCCGCAGTATCGGTGCAACCACTCTCGACGAATATCAAAAATATTTTGAGAAAGACAAGGCTCTTGAGCGTCGTTTCCAAAAAGTAATGGTCAACGAACCTGACGAAATGAGCGCCATCGCCATTCTCCGCGGTTTGAAAGAAAGATATGAAAATCACCATAAGGTGCGCATCCGCGATGAGGCGATTGTTGCTGCCGTGCAGCTTTCAGAACGCTACATCACTGACCGTTTCCTCCCCGACAAAGCTATCGACCTTGTCGATGAGGCAGCCTCAAAACTACGCCTTGAAATAGACTCGGTTCCTCAGGCTCTTGATGAAATCACACGCATGATTGCCCAGAAAGAGATTGAGCGCGAAGCTATCAAACGCGAAGGTGATGATGAACGTGTCAAAGAAATTGAACGTCAGATTTCGGATCTCCGTGACGATGAGAAAGAGTATATGGCCAAGTGGAAAGCTGAAAAAGAGCTCATCAATAAGATTCAGCAAAACAAAATCGACATTGAGCAGCTCAACTTCGATGCCGAGCGTGCCGAGCGTGAAGGCGATTATGCGCGCGTGGCCGAAATCCGTTACTCATCAATCCGTAACAAAGAGGAAGAAAACAAGACTATTCAGGAACAGCTCAAAATGATGCAGGGCGAGAAAGCTCTCATCAAAGAAGAGGTCGATGCCGAGGATATCGCCGATGTTGTGAGCCGCTGGACAGGTATACCTGTCAACAAGATGGTACAGTCTGAAAAAGAAAAACTGCTCCATCTTGAAGAAGAACTCCACAGCCGCGTGGTTGGTCAGGACGAAGCCATCCAGGCAATCGCCGATGCAGTCAGACGTTCGCGTGCCGGTCTTAACGATCCCCGTCGTCCTATCGGTTCATTCATTTTCCTCGGTACAACCGGTGTTGGTAAAACCGAGCTTGCAAAAGCGCTTGCCGAATACCTCTTTGACGATGAGAACATGATGACCCGTATCGACATGAGCGAATATCAGGAGAAGCATGCTGTGAGCCGTCTTGTCGGAGCGCCTCCGGGATATGTAGGATATGACGAAGGCGGTCAGCTCACCGAAGCCGTCAGACGCAAACCCTACTCGGTTGTGCTCTTTGACGAAATCGAAAAGGCCCACCCCGATGTGTTCAACATCCTTCTTCAGGTTCTTGACGATGGCCGTCTCACCGACAATAAAGGCCGAATGGTCAACTTCAAGAACACTATCATCATCATGACCTCAAACATGGGTTCAAGTGTTATCCGCGATAACTTTGCAAAAATGACCGAAGAAAACAAGTTTGAGACCATCGAGAAGACCAAAGATGAAGTACTCGAGATGCTTAAACAGACGATACGTCCCGAATTCCTGAACCGAATCGACGAAATCATAATGTTTACGCCGCTCAACAAAAACGAAATCAACGAGATTGTGGGTCTGCAGCTCAATTCAGTAAAGAAGATGCTTGCCACCAACGGCATCACACTTGAAGTCACCCCTGCAGCTCTCGAATATCTCGCCGAGGAAGGTTATGATCCAGAGTTTGGTGCCCGACCCGTCAAACGTGTCATCCACCGTCAGGTTCTCAACCGTCTTTCAAAAGATATACTCGGACAAAAGGTTGATAAGGATCGTCCAATCATCATCGATGTTGAGGGCGAGGAACTCAAATTCAGCAACTGACCTCATGCGGACCTTTGGTTCCGCGACAATAAAAAGTCATTCTTCTCTCTCCTCCTTATATAGAAGAATAACAGTGATTTACTAACACAATTATTAAACTTTAATTAAAACACGTATCTAAAAAGTTCAAGTATTATGAAAAAATTTTTCTACTTATTACTTGCATTGCCATTGGCAATCTTTGCAACCTCTTGTGACGATGATGACAAGGATGTACCCAACGTTGATCTTGAGGCAACATTTAACGCAGCCGAATTTGATGGTGAATATTACACCGTCCAGGGTGATGTCTTTACCGTTGAATCGTTGAAACTCATCAACAACTCGGGTAAAAACGGTACACTTGGTGCCACCAACTACTATCTTGACGGCCGCTTCATTGGCGCAACTATTGTTTCGCCTTACACCTGCTCTATCGAGACTTCAAACCTTTCAGTAGGACGCCATGTGCTCGGTGTATCGTCCGACCTCTTTGTAGTTGACTATCCTACCAATATCATCGCCGCTCAGTGGGTTATCAATATCGTCGAGTCAAAAGATGATATTCCGGCAGGAGCCGTCTTCCCCGTACAGCCCGAAGAACCTGGCCAGTCGGATACTTCTGCCGAGTAAACGGAAATAATAACAACAGGGTACATCTGTTATTTAAACCACAGACACTACTGCGG
>JAIDNJ010000007.1 GCA_029063895.1 Muribaculaceae bacterium
TAAGTTGCAATCGATGACAAAAAGCTTATTTATTTTTTAATTTTATTTTGTCAATTAAAAAATTCATAATAAATTTGCAGTGTACTATTACACTAATACACTACAACAATATGATTGAGATTAAAAACCTTTCATTCAGCTATCCCAACAGATATCGGGTTTTCAACGACCTGAGCATCTCCATTGACAAGGGAGGGATATACGGACTCCTCGGCCCCAACGGTCAGGGAAAATCGACTCTGCTGTATCTTATCTCGGGATTGCTACGTCCCACATCAGGGAGCGTGACAATGAACGGCACTTCGACCGGGAAGAGACTACCGTCGACACTCTCCGAAATTTTCATCGTTCCCGAAGAATTTTCATTACCGGCTATCACGATGAAAGAGTACTGCTGCATAAACGCGCCGTTCTATCCCAAATTCAGCATCGACGAACTTACCGAAAATCTCAAGGCTTTCGGACTTGACACCGACACAAACATGGCATCGTTTTCGATGGGACAGAAAAAGAAAGCATTTCTGAGCTTTGCTCTCGCCTGCAATACATCGCTACTTTTACTCGACGAACCGACCAACGGACTCGACATCAGCAGCAAAGCCGATTTCCGCCGTTTTATAGCCTCCCACATGACCGAAGATCGGACAATAATGGTGTCAACCCACCAGATTCACGACGTAGAGCTGTTGCTCGACCATATCATCATGCTCGGAAAAGACGGTCAACCGGTAATTGATTGCCCTGTTTCAATCATCACCGACAAACTCTGTTTTGAGACGAAGGCAAACGGGAACGAACCGTCGGCCACCGAACTATTCAGCCGACCGACATTTGGAGGCAGCGACATTGTAAGCGTGCGTGCCGCAGGGTTGCCCGAGACTGAAATCAACCTTGAACTTTTATATGAACTCGCCGCAGCAAAGCCTTCGGTCATCAAAGAAATTCTTAAAACCAACTGACAATGACTGACAACTACATCACTCAAGACAAATTTCTGTTGGCGCGACTGTGGATGCACATCAAGCGTGAATTTGAATCAAACAAAAAGCAGATAAAATGGCAATTAGCCGTTATCGTCGGAATCATTATCGTGACCGAAGTTCTCATCTGTTCATCAGTATATAACAATTGGCAGCAGCGCGATGTCTTCTACAACTCGGCATTTAAAGATCCGGCCCACATAGTCATATTTTTTTTAATGATAGGAATAGGTCTGCTCATTGTTGCCAGCGCGGCCTCTATGACATTCTCACCGCTACGCACAAAAGCGGGTAAAATCAATCAGCTGATGAGCGTTGGAACTATCGCCGAAAAATATTGGACACGCGTGCTAATATATGGCATTGCTCCGGCATTGTTCTTCCTCGTGTCGGTTTGCGCGGTTGATCTAGTACGGTGCATGCTTGTCGATAGCATAATGCCTATTAAGTCTCACTTTGTTCTCGCCAATCTGAGCTGGAATGAGATATTGGTTTTCACTGCATTTACAGCCTGCTTATCGGCCTATTTTACTACAGTCAGCGTATACGCACCAAAACATACGTTTCTCAAAGGTGTTTGTATCATCCTCGCCATTCAAACGGTAGGTACATATCTGCTATATAATTACGGTTCACTCTTGAAACCATGGCTGGGATATCTTGACCTTGCCTATTGGACCGCAGTAAGCGTTATGACAGCTATTGCAATAGTCCTCTTTTTCGCTTCATACTTAAAATATAAGGAGACCGAACTGTGATAAATTTTGATAATAATAAACCGATATACCTTCAGATAGCCGACGACCTGACCGACCATATAGCGCTCGGTGAGCCGGGTCCCGAAGAACGCATACTGTCAGTGCGTGACCTCGCAGCCAACTATCAGGTCAACGCCAACACAGCCATGCGCTCGGTCGAGTATCTCCAGTCCGAAGGAATCATCTACAACCGACGCGGCATAGGCTATTTTGTAGCCGCCGATGCCCCGGAACGCATTATGAAAATGAGACGAGAGCAATTTTTAAGCACTGAAATTGACTACTTCTTCAACCGACTGTCAATGCTCGGCTACTCCCCCGATGAAGTCAGGGAGATGTATTATAATTATATTGATAAAAAACAGAAGAAATGAAAAATTCAACCAAAACCTTAATATTTTCAGGCGCGGCAATCGTCGCTATACTGATTGGGATGACCATTTTTATATCGGTCAAAAGCAAGTCTCTTTTTAAAGGGAATAAGACAACAAATACCTATGTCGAGTGCTGTCATGATTTTACATCGACCAATGTTGATTCCCTCGCCTTTGACTTTCCCGACTACGGACATACCCGCATTACAGTTGTTCCCGGCCAAACCGACTCCATAATCTTTAATTCGGTTGAGTTGGCCGACCAAATCACTGTCAGCCGAGACAAAAATACAATTCAGATTTCGACCATACCAAATTTTGAAGCATATCTTTTAACCGATATAACGGTTACATTAAAGCATATACCCTCCTCGATCT
>JAIDNJ010000070.1 GCA_029063895.1 Muribaculaceae bacterium
ATCACGCAGTTGCTCGGGCTCGGGCACAATATAACGAAGGGTACAGTTTAGCTCGTCGACACAGTAGCTGGCCGAATTTTCAACCTTGACCATCGGACGTTTTACGTGCCACACATCACTCACCGTGTTAATAGGGTCGATACCCAACGAACGTGCCGCCGCCAAATGCAGATAATTACTATCATTGAACACACGACCGAGAGGACCAATCGATTTGACCTTAATCCTTCGACCGCCTGATGGCATCGAGTCAAAATGCTGCGAGTAATCGGGTCCAGATTCACTCTGTACACTGTCATTTGTTTCCTTATTGTCAGAGCCACAACTGTAGCTGGCAACCGACAACATAAACAGGACAACCGTATATAATATCTTTTTCATCGTTTTAACTTAACGTTTGCGACGTACCGACCGAACAGCACCGGCACGCGTTGAAGTAGTTCTTTCTTTAACCGGTTTAACACTTGAAACCGTTTTCTTAGATTCTTTTATCTCGGCCCGCGGAGTCTCGCTCTTTGAGGTCTTGCCATCGGCGGGCGGTACATAGGCCGGTGTCCAGAGCCCTTTTTCAAAAGCGACAAGACGTTGTTCTATGCTGTCACGGGCATGTGCCAGATCATCAGGGTCGGGAAACAGTTGCATGAGGGTCTTGTTAGCAACGTTTCTCGTTTTATATAACTCTCCGCTGTAAAGATTCAAAATGAAAAAATCGTCAAGAGTGTGACGAGCCAGATTATTATCATCATCGGTCATCACCGGTGTCGACAAAAGACCGGGATTGATATCGGACAATCGGACCCAAAACATAGGATAGCGCACCATGCCGCTGCCACCGGGATTATTCCGTTCAAGGACCGGACACACGGCATCGACCATCCGTTTTACTTTTCCAGCCCGACTGTCAAAGAGATATCGTTCGACCATATAATATCGCTTGACATCGGCAACCGGCATGTCAAGAGCATCAATGACAGGACGATTATCGGCCGACTTCGTATATTCTATACCAAAACGGTCAAGCAGACCCTCCGGTTCTACCCTTGAAACGCTGTCAAAGCGCTCTACCCCGTCAATATATTCATAAGCGGGCAAACTGCCGTCGGCAATACCATTCATCATAATCGAAAACAAATCGGTCGACGGGTCATTTGTATTTTTTAGGGCTCCGTTACGTCCTTTTTCAAGGTCAATATCCCGATAGACAATCTTGAGCCATTGCGTGTCGGCCTCACCGACATCGTTCGCACGACGTGCTGCAGTATTGCCGGCTGAAGCTCGGGGAGCCGTTTCAGTTTTTTCGGTAGACTTACGGCGAAGCACGGTCGCTGTCGATTTTGACTGGGCGGCCATATCGGTCACGGGGATAATCAACAGTAACGCCGATATAATTATATATTTCAGTTTAAACATAACTTTTTATTTTCAATTTAGAATCACCTCGATTGGAGAGAGCTGTCTGACAATACCGTCGGGACCTTTTGCCTTTACTCCGCTCACAAAAAAGCGGGCACCCGATCCCAGTTTCCTGAACCTGTCTTTTTGTCGTGATGAAAAACGCCATCCTTCACTCTTCTCGGGAATTACATTTCCCATCGAATCAAAGAACAGAGTCTCAAACGATAATACCTCATAGGTTATATCAAGAATACCGTCATCGATTGCAGCTCCGATACCGGGAGAGGACATCAACTGACGCCGTGACAGAGCCGGCACTCCGCCCTTATATCGTCCATCGTCTATGATGATATGGGGCAACGGTGACGGGAGTGATCTCACCTTAAATTCGGTATTTGCCACCTCGGTAATCTTGTCGGCATACCGGGCTTTCACACTGACAGTAAGGCGGTCGGCACCGTTATCAGGCCTTACCGAAAGCTTTTTACCGGTCTTAAACAGTTGCCCGCCCTTAACCTCAACAATGACATTATCATCAATCACACCGGGCACCGAAACCTTTACCGGATTATCAATTCCACTATACATGATATTCATCATTGTAGCCGACACCGTTGCGGTTGGCTCTATCACGTCATAGCGTCCTTCAAACGGTAATTCTCTTATCGATCCGTCACGCTCGGTTACTTTCATTATACCACGGTAGGTAACCTTGCCGGGAGCAGTTGCCAACGCCTTGTAAACCTGAGTGCCGTCGGGCAAACGTGTCCCGTTAATCTCAATAACCGGCCGACTTGTCGAGTCTACGGCCGCAAGAACAATATCGGCCTCATAGACACTACCGCTCATGACCACATCGGACCGTGGAATGACAAACGCATCGGTATGATTGACTCTTAAATCATCGGCATCTATACGGTCGAGCAAAGCTGTCAAAGCATCGCTTTCGGCATGCAGAATATCACCCTGGAGTTTGGTCAGCTGAGTCATCGCGGCTATCGCGGGCTGATGCTCAAATTTAGCGATCTCCCAGTCGATGGGCCCGTCAACGGTCTCGATTTTGTCGGTTGACAATGTGTTTTTTATGCCGTCAAGACAAGGTCCGGCAGGCAAGATATCCGCTATTTGGTCACTATAGGAATTAATCTTTTGTTTCAAAAGAAACCCTCGACGGGTAACCGGTGACAGCATAACCGTTGAAGCGGCATCAAGATTCTCCCGATTTTTCAAATTATCGAGTTGAGCATTTTTGCCATCAGCTTCACGGGCAATATCAAGTTTCAGCGCGTCTATCTCAGTCAAAAGACTGTCAGAAACGAGAGCAATAGCAGCCGCGTCAGCTGCCGACACCGACGCCTTGACCGGGTTGACACGTGCAATATCTCCTATTTGAGCAAGCAACGCATCATTTTTCATCATGAGCGTCCGGTTGGTTTTGAGTAGTCCGCTGTCAACCTGCGACAGGCCGTCAAGAACATCGCTCGACACATTCAGTGCCAGCATTGCCGTGAGGACAAGATACATGAGGTTGATCATCCTCTGACGGGGAGACATGCGGTTGTGATTACTGCTCATCGCGACTGTTGCTGATTGGTCCGCTCAAGCGCCGACAACATATTTGAATAAATTTCGTTCAGCCTACGCATATTGGCAGCAAGCTGTTCGGCCTGCTCACAATAGTCGGCAGTCGCCCGGTTGACACGGTCGGCGAGTTTTGTATTGACCGGCGACAAAGCGGGACATTCCTCATCACCATCCTGAGAGACAGGTGTCGTTCCCGTCGCCGTCACGACACGTTCCAGTTTTTCTATCGCTTCAACAAGCCTGAGTGTATCCCGGTCAGATACCTGTCGGGAGATAGTTGCCCGGTCGCCCGTCCCGCTCTCCTCGCCATCAAGCTCGGGATAAACATTTTCCCAGCGGTAGCTGCGCGGAGGAATGTCAAATGCGGTAATGATAAACATAACCACCTCGGTGCCAAGACCAATGGCAAGGAGCGCATTTCCACCGGGTAGGTGTAATATGTGGAACAGCACACCCCATATGACAATAGCAGCCCCTATACTGTAGGCAAAGTTAAAGAACGTTTGCCCGCGGTGGCTTGATATAAATTGGGAAATCTGACTTTTCAGACTTTGTTTTTTACTCATCGATAATAAATTTTATTGCTTGCGTTTACCTTTTGGGAACCCGATATGGGTTCTGACACATCTGAATCCGATATAACTGCGTTGCTCGTTCTGATATTCCCACATGCGTATGTCGCTGCGAATATTATGAGCCACATCTTTCCACGAGCCACCGCGTACAATCTTGCGCTTCATGCGATAAGGATCGTCAGGAGCGGCATCATAACGGAATTCAGGATTAATATCGGAAGTCAGTCGGTTAATATTCTCGGCATAGGCTGTCGATGTCCACTCGCTCACATTGCCGGCCATGTCATATAATCCAAAATCGTTTGGTTTATATGTGGCTACCTGAGAGGTGATGACATGTCCGTCGCGGGCATAGTTACCTTCGTTAGGTTTGAAATTGGCATAGAAACAGCCACGGTCATCGGCAAATGTCCCGTTGCCGTTCCACGGATAGATATTGTCGCTGTGACCGGCACGGGCGGCATATTCCCACTCGGCTTCGGTAGGAAGGCGGAACGGCTCTACATAAACGGCATCGGCGCCTAACGAACGTTTAAGGAAGTCTGTCCGCCAGTTACAGTAGGCATTTGCCTGCTCCCAGCTCACACCTACAACCGGATAATTGTCATATCCGCCATGAGAAAAATACGTGCGCACATAGGGCTCGTTAAACGAGTTTTCAAAATCGTTGACCCATGCCGTAGTATCGGGATAAACATTGACGATATAGGTATTGATAAAATCATATTCACCGGTAAGACCTCGTGTTATGGTGCGTCTGACAATCTCGCCCTCGTCATTGATATAAGCTGTATCTTTGGTTATCTGTGGCACTTCATAAGATACCGGGAGATCGGTGTTATACTCGCGGAGTTTGGGGTCAAGGCGATTTTTTCGCTTGACAGCCTCGGTATTGTTGTAAACCTCATAGCGATAATTAAGCTGGGAGGGGTCGAGCTCCTTTATACCGGTAATGGGATTGACACGATACATGCTCTCGATAACACGTTGCTCATCTTCATCGGCTGTGCGCCAAGGTATAGGCTTACTCCAGTTAAGCCTCGGTTTTATGGGATTACCGTCGCGGTCTTCCTCTATTTTATACTCCTCGTTCCCACCATAAGCCGGGTCGGCAAGACGTTCGCGGATAATTGAATCTCTCACCCAATGTACAAACTGCCGATACTTGGCATTAGTGACCTCGGTCTCGTCCATCCAGAACGCATCGACCGACACACCTCGCGAGTCAGCAGCCATATTCCACGCGCTGTCGCCCTTCTGCGGGCCGGCAATAATCGAGCCCGGATTTATGAGGACCATGCCATAGGGGTTATTTTCGGTCCACCGCGCCGCCGATATCCCGGTTACCTCACCACCCGTCGACGTACGGACGCCGGTAACACACGACGGAAATAGACCGGTTACGGCCACAAGCGCTGCCGCCAATATTTTATTTTTTTTTGTCATATTCATTATATCTTGCTCTCAGGCTACATGAAGCGTATGCTTTTTGAGCCATAACGATTGGTTCCTGTCAAATTTATCTTAAAAGAATATCCTGCAAAAATCTCATGATGATATCTTTTGAAGTTGATATCGGACGTTGAAAAGGTATAGGCATATCCTATGTGAAAATCATGGAGATCAATACCGGCTATTATCACAGCCATACGCGAGGTTGACCATCCGCCGCCAACTGTAAAACGGCGCATGAACCTGAAGCGTGCCAGTAAATCGGTGCGGCTGTACGAAAAATCGGTCGACACCATCAGTGACGGTTTTATTTCCACCGGTCCGACCGGAATATTTGCTCCGCCGGTAAAACGAGCGAGACGTACCGGCCGATTAACCTCATCAACATCTGTTTTATCAGAGCTATTCTCGGTTATTTTCTTTTCACCCACACCGGTAACTGCAGCTCCGATATAAAACCGAGGCTTTTCATATTGGATTCCGGCATTGAGACTGAACAAGCTGTGGCTACCGGTTGACTTTGTATCAGTATTATCATCAGTAGCCGCTATTTCGTCCTGTTTCATTTTTTTTATTGTGAATCCGGGAGCAAATCCTGCCGACAAAAATCCGTCACCAATCTTTATCGCGGTTGATAACTCGATGTGGGAAGTAACAGAGTTATATCCACCCGATTTAAAATATCCGGCGTCAAATCCGATTCCGGCTTTTAAGCCGCCAAAGTTGAATGGAGCACTCCCCTGCAGTAAAGCCGAGCGCGACGACAGGTTTTCTTTTTCCTTTCCCCAAACACCGGCCAGATTTACCTGCGCCTTATCGTCAACGCCAGTAACCGCCGCCGGATTGTATATCGGCATCATCGCAAAACCGCTTACAAGACGGTCAGGGCCATCGCCCATGACAATCTTCGGAACGATTGCAAGCAACACAGTCAATATTATCTTAACAACGCGGCTCATAATCGTCACTCAAAGTAAAGTGTAAGCACTATCATTGAAGTTACAGCCCGGCGAACCGATTGTGTTATCTTCATCAAATCGTCATCGCCAAGATCGGGACGGTCATGTCTGAGAGCATCGGTCAATCCAAAACAAAATTTAAGCTCGGGATTGATTTTAAAATATGGAAGGTAGACATCACATCCCAAACCAACCGATGCCATCACATCAAACTTTTTCAAGGCAATCATCTCGCCTCGGCTGCGGTTGACATCTAAAGCCGGCATCACTCCGGTTAAGAGATAAGGCCTGACATTACGATAACGAGTGGCTGAATATTTAAGCTCGACAGGTAACGAGAGATAGACCGACTTAAGATTCTGCGTCATGGTTTCACCCCCGTTAAGTTCACGCATAACCAGATTGCGACTACCAAACATCAGTCCGGGAGCAAATCTGACATTAAAAGACCCCGATAGACGTATATCGGCAAGGCCACACAAGTTGAACCCCGGGGAATAAGCATTGTCCTGCACGACCCATTGCTCTCCGCCAGGTGTTTTAAAACCGTTGTTTTTAAGCATGAGATCCTGAAGGTGCATACCAACTCCAAATCCCAGATGCCATGCACGGCGGTCGGCCTCCTGACGGTACATGAGATTATCGTTGAGCCGGCTCGCGTTTACTGAAAAAGTAGTAAAGCAAACCAGAACAACAAAGCATAACTTGATATATCGGCCGATGTTCATACCCTTGTTTCAGATTTTCGTTCCGGGTCACACAACCGCAGAATAAAAAACTCAGCTACAAAGATACGAATAAAATCGACACGTCCTCCTATTTAATAAACAAATAATGGTTTTATCACAGTCTTGACAGCAACACGGCCACATAACCGATATAAGCGGCTGTCAATACAGCACCTTCAGCACGTGTGATTGTGCGTGTTTTGAAAAACCATCCGAAAATGTAAAACAGCACCGATGCACCTACAAGAGTTAAAAGGTCAAGATTGCCTATCGACCCAAACGGCAATGGCGTGATAACGCCGGCCAAGCCCAGTACCATCAACACGTTAAATATATTGCTGCCTATCACATTACCGACGGCAAGCCCGGGCTTTCCCTTTACCGCTGCGACGATTGAAGTAGCAAGCTCGGGCAACGATGTCCCCGCCGCCACAATTGTCAAACCGATCACAGCGTCACTCACCCCGAGACCCGAGGCAATACCCGAAGCACCGTCAACAAACTTATCGCCACCCCAAACCAGAGCGGCAAGGCCGACAACTACATACAATACAGACCTCCAAACAGGCATCGCCGCGGTCGACTCTTTAGACTCGGAATCGACTGAAACACCCGGTTGTTTTGCACTTGCAAAAGTATATCGCATAAACAAAATGAAAAATATAAGCAGAAAAATGCCGCTTAATCTCGACACCTGATTGATGCCGCTACCATCAAGAAGACCACTGTTGCCGAGAATCAACATTACGATTGACGACAATATCACCATAGGTATCTCAAGCGACATCACACTTTTTTCAATAACTATCGGACGCACCATCGCCGTTATGCCGATTATCACAAGAATATTAAAAATATTGCTGCCGACGACATTACCGATAGCAAGCGGAGCATTACCCGACGAGGCCGAGATTACAGAGATTGCAAGCTCAGGGGCCGACGTACCAAAGGCGACAACAGTCAATCCGACGACAAGGTCGCTGATGCCCATGCGTCGTGCTATAGCCGACGCGCCATCAGTAAGAGCATTTGCGCCTACGAGAATTAAAATAAGACCCACAACGAGCCAAACGACATTCATTACCATATTTTTTCCTTATCTAAATTTATTATCAACCGACGGTCTATAATTAGAACGTTTTTTCTTGTGCAAAAGTAAAAATTTTAGTCCAAAAATTTTTATACCGGTAAAAAAACTTCAACAAATGCCTTTACTGTCAATGTTATTTATTGCATGCAAAAGTTAATCACAATTAACATTTAGCCTTAAACTTTATCGTTCCTAAACATCATCTTTTTAAGTATTTTAAGCACCTCATCACATTATATCATCATAGGCCAAGCTATAGCCAGTCGATAAAAATAAACAATATTTAATAAATAAAGAGTGAAAAATATTTGCACAATTAAACAAAACCATATAACTTTGCAGGTGTGTTTTTCATAGTATTAGATTAAGATAAAGGTTTAGAGAAGATGCTGTCGTGAGACAGCATCTTTCATTTTATATAAACCCGATAAGTTTTTGCCCTGATCATCACAATAGAGCAACCGGATAACAACCGACAATCATCAACTTTACGTAATGCCTAAAACGACAATTTCAATGTAAAATCGTCAATTATGACCATTCCTGTTTCATCAATTCTTATTATAATGTAAAAATAATGGGAGAGTTGGCCATCAAATTTTGCAGGATAAAAAAAAAATAGTAATTTCGCATCGCGATAGTGATATCCCGACAATGAATACATTTAAACCCACAATAATTATCTTTTAATAAAATTACATTATGAGTAAAGAGAAAAAATTCCTGACCTGTGACGGTAACCAGGCTGCTGCTCATGTAGCATACATGTTTACCGAGGTTGCAGCTATTTACCCCATTACTCCGTCGTCAACAATGGCTGAATATGTTGACGAATGGGCGGCTGCAGGTCGCAAGAACATTTTTGGTGAGACAGTCCTGGTTCAGGAAATGCAGTCGGAAGGCGGCGCCGCCGGTGCTGTACACGGCTCACTTCAGGCCGGTGCCCTCACTACAACTTTCACCGCTTCACAGGGTCTGCTGCTCATGATTCCCAATATGTACAAAATCGCCGGCGAACAGCTCCCCAGCGTGTTCCACGTGTCGGCCCGTACAATTGCATCTGACGCACTCAGTATCTTTGGTGACCACTCGGACGTTCTCGCTTGCCGCCAGACCGGTTTCGCGATGCTCGCCGAAGGTTCGGTTCAGGAAGTTATGGACCTCTCGGGCGTAGCTCACCTCGCTGCACTCAAGAGCCGCATCCCTTTCATCAACTTCTTTGACGGATTCCGTACTTCTCACGAGATCCAGAAAATCGAAGAAATCGACCAGGACGCTCTCGCCGCTATCGTTGACTGGAACGATATTCAGGCATTCCGCGACCGCGCTCTCAATCCCGAGGCTCCCGTTGCCCGCGGTCTCGCCGAAAACAGCGACGTATTCTTCCAGCACCGCGAGTCATGCAACCGTCAGTATGACGCCGTTGCCGATATCGTTGAAGACTACATGGCCAAAATCAAAGATATCACCGGCCGTGAATATCACCTCTTCAATTATTACGGAGCTAAAGATGCCGACCGCGTTGTCATCGCCATGGGTTCTGTAACTCAGGCCGCTCAGGAAGCTATCGACTACCTCCTCGAAAAAGGTGAAAAAGTCGGTCTTATCTCGGTTCATCTCTACCGTCCCTTCTCAAGCAAGCACCTCCTTGCCGCTCTTCCCGCCACCGTTAAACGCATCGCCGTTCTCGACCGTACAAAAGAGCCCGGAGCTGAAGGCGAACCCCTTCTCCTCGATGTCAAGAACGCATTCTATGGCAAAGCCGACGCTCCCCTTATCGTGGGTGGCCGCTACGGTCTTGCAAGCAAGGACACCACTCCGGCAATCATCATCTCGGTATTTGACAACCTCGCACTTCCCGAACCCAAAGATAAATTCACAATCGGTATCGTCGATGACGTTACATTCCTCTCGCTTCCCCCGGTTGAAGAAATCGCCCTCGGCGACAAATCGACCTACGAAGCAAAATTCTATGGTCTCGGTGCCGACGGTACTGTAGGTGCAAACAAAAACTCGGTGAAAATCATCGGTGACAACACCAACAAATATTGCCAGGCTTACTTTGCCTATGACTCAAAGAAATCGGGCGGCTTCACCTGCTCTCACCTCCGCTTTGGCGATGTGCCCATCCGCTCGACCTATCTTGTCAACACTCCCAACTTTGTTGCCTGCCACGTTCAGGCCTATCTTCACCTCTATGACGTGACCCGCGGTCTCCGTGACAACGGTACATTCCTCCTCAACACCGTGTGGAATGCCGAAGAACTCGCAAAACACCTCCCCAACAAGGTTAAAAAATACTTTGCTGACCACAATATCAACGTTTACTTTATCAACGCTACAAACATCGCTCAGGAAATTGGCCTCGGCAACCGTACCAACACCATCCTCCAGAGCGCATTCTTCCGCATCACCGAGGTTATCCCCGTTGACCTTGCCGTTGAACAGATGAAGAAATTCATCGTCAAGAGCTACGGTAAGAAAGGACAGGATGTCGTTGACAAGAACTATGCAGCTGTTGACCGTGGTAACGAATATCACAAACTCGACGTTGATCCCGCATGGTCAAACCTCACCGTTGAAGTTGAAGTCAACAACGACGAACCCGAATTCATCACCAAGCTCGTGCGTCCCATCAACGCTCAAGATGGTGACCTCCTCAAGGTATCAGACTTCGTCGGCATTGAAGACGGTACCTGGATGCAGGGTACTGCCGCTTATGAAAAACGCGGCGTGGCAGCGTTCGTCCCCGAGTGGAAAGAAGAGAACTGTATCCAGTGTAACAAGTGTGCTTACGTTTGTCCTCATGCTGCAATCCGTCCCTTCCTCCTCAACGAGGCCGAGATGAAAGCAGCCCCCTTCAACGAAGACGCTACCCTCCCCGCTCTCGGTCCCGCATTCAAGGGCATGCGCTTCATCCAGGCTGTTGACGTTCTCGACTGTCTCGGTTGCGGCAACTGTGTTGACGTTTGTCCCGGCAAGAAAGGTGTCAAAGCCCTCGAAATGCAGCCCATCGAATCTCAGCTTCCCATACAGGAAGAATGGGAATACTGTGTCAAGAGCGTGTCTTCAAAACAGAACCTCATCGACATCAAAGCCAACGTCAAGAACAGCCAGTTTGCAAAGCCCTACTTTGAATTCTCGGGTGCTTGCTCGGGTTGCGGTGAAACTCCCTATGTGAAACTCATCAGCCAGCTCTATGGCGACCACGAAATGGTAGCCAATGCAACCGGTTGCTCTTCAATCTACTCAGGCTCAGTTCCCTCGACACCCTACACTACCGACGAACGCGGCTTTGGTCCCGCATGGGGCAACTCACTCTTTGAGGACTTTGCCGAGTTTGGTCTTGGTATGAAGATAGCCAACAAGAAGATGACCGAGCGCGTAGCCGACCTCATGACTAAAGCTCAGACATGTGACTGCTGCTCGCCCGAAATCAAGGCACTCGCAGCCGAATGGCTCGAAAAACGCGACGATTACGAAGCAACCCGCCGTATCTCGGACGCTATCGTTCCTCTTTGCCAGGCTTGCGCTTGTGACATCTGCAGCGAAATCGTTAAACACCGCCAGTTCATCGCCAAACGTTCACAGTGGATCATCGCCGGTGACGGTGCCGCTTATGACATCGGTTTCGGTGGTCTCGACCACGTGCTCGCTTCAGGCGAAAACCTCAACATCATCGTTGTCGATACCGAGGTTTACTCTAACACCGGTGGTCAGGCTTCTAAAGCTACCCCCCTCGGCGCCATCGCCAAGTTTGCAGCATCGGGTAAACGTATCCGTAAAAAAGACCTCGGTCTCATCGCTTCGACCTATGGTTATGTATATGTAGCCCAGATTGCAATGGGTGCCGACAACGCTCAGACTCTCAAAACAATCCGCGAGGCCGAAGCCTATGACGGTCCGTCACTCATCATCGCCTACTCACCCTGTATCAATCACGGTCTCAAAGCCGGTATGGGTCGCTCACAGCAGGAAGAAGCCAAGGCCGTTGAATGTGGCTACTGGCACCTCTGGCGCTACAATCCCGCTCTCGAAGCCGAAGGCAAGAATCCCTTCACCCTCGACTCTAAAGAGCCCGACTGGTCTAAGTTTGAAGACTTCCTCAAAGGCGAGGTTCGCTACGCTACCGTTCTCAAACAGTATCCTGCCGAAGCCGCCGAGCTCTTCGCTGCCGCCAAAGCCAACGCACAGTGGCGCTACAACAACTACCGCCGCCTTGCCCAGCAGCAGTGGGGTGTTGATCCCGAGGTTGCAGCCGTTGAGAAAAGCAACGAATAAAACTCTTACGACATTATAGTCAACCCTATCAAGATGGTGTGCCAAAACGGCGCACCATCTTTCTTTATATATTCAGGCAACACACAAAACCACACTTCCACAACGCGATTTAATATCGCGCTTGAACAAAAAAGTTAAAAACCGCAAAAGGGCGAACCAAACCGCCCCACCGATGTTTTACAGATAAACAACTACAATAACGGTTGTCAAATTAATTCAATTATATAACCACGACTCAAGAAATAAAAATATGATTTACACCCAGCCCAACCTTCCATATGCAAACGATGCTCTCGAACCCGTAATCTCTCGCGAAACGATCGATTACCATTATGGCAAACACGAGAAAGCATATATCGACAATCTCAATAACCTCATCAAAGGAACCGAGTTTGAAGATGACGAACTCGAAGATGTAATCCGCCGTTCCGAAGGACCGTTGTTTAACAACGCATCCCAGGCATGGAACCACATCTTCTATTTCTTCTCGTTCTCACCCGATGGCGGTGGCGAGCCCGGCGGAGAACTCGGTCAGGCCATCAAAGAGCAGTTTGGCTCGTTTGAAGCCTTCACAAAAGAATTTATCGAGCAGGGAACTAAAATATTTGGTTCAGGCTGGATTTGGCTCGCCCGCGACGAAGAAGGCAAACTTTTCATCTTGCCCCGCGGCAATGCAGGCAATCCCCTCACCGAAGGCCTTACCCCCATCCTCGTCTTTGACGTTTGGGAACACGCCTACTATCTCGACTATCAAAACCGTCGCGCCGACTATCTGCGCCGACTCTTTGATATCGTCGACTGGGACATTGTCGAGAGCCGCTATTAATCGACTATAACGACTACAACTCAAAACTTGATATAATTACACTGAATAAAGCAAATAGCACTTAATTGTAAGCATAATGTGATGAATGGAGAGAGAGGCACGCGTGAGCGCCCCTCTTTTTCTTTTTAATCATTTCGCGAAAAAATCATCTCATTTGTTGGTATTTGAAAAATAATTATTACTTTTGTAAAAAATTGATATAAGATGCCAGGCGAACTTCCGAGCCGAATTGAAAGACTGAAGCACAAAGCCGAGGTTCTTTTCAGCCGTTATCAGATGCTCAAAGAGCAAAAGGTATTGGCCGACGAGGAAATTTCACAACTCAAAGCTACTCTCGCCGAGCGCGACCGTCAAATCGAAAATCTCAACCGGGATCTCGATTACATGAAAGTTGCCGTCGGAGTCGCTCCCTCAAAGGAGGAACTTGAGAAAAGCCGCGCGCTCTTGACCCATTTAGTGCGGGATATCAATAAATGCATCAACGACCTAAAACAGTGATGCAATGAGTAGTAAACAAAAAGTAATTAACCTACGCATTGCCGATTTGGCTCCAATGCCGCTCAACGTCACCTCAGAAGACGAACTCAGCTGGAAAGAAGCCTCGGACCACATAAACAAGCTTTGGAAATCGTGGAGCGCACGCTATCCCGATAAATCGTCCAAAGATATTCTGGGCATGATATCAATCAGATTTGCTCAGTTATATGTAGTCAATAACAAGCAGCTTGAAGAAGTTAGACGCGCTTGTGACACAATTGAAGAGACTCTTGACAACCTTTTGGTGGACGACTTGTCGGACAACAGAACATAGCTTTTTTCAGTTGAGAAACTGCATAGGATTGATATATTTTGAAAAGTAGCCCGGAGGGGCTCATCGCTCATAAATCTATAAGCATGTCACCAAGCCGTGGCCCGACCACGTTTTGACAATCACGCTTTTGACGACCGCACTTTAGTCAGTCGATTCAACACTTGTATAATAGTGTGACCGAATCGAGAGACCGATGTGCGTTTTTTATATCGACAAAACTTATTTTTTGAATTATAACTTAGTATCAATTAACATAATAATCACAGCATGTCAGCTATATTTTACATAGTAGCGGGAGTCGTTGGAATCGTTATCGGTTACCTTGTCTCACTCGCAATTCAAAAATCGATGGCTCATAGCCGAGCCAAATCAATAATCGAGGAAGCTAACCGCGAAGCCGAAGTAATTCAAAAAAACAAACTGCTCGAAGCTCGTGAGCAGGAGCTCAAAATCAAAGCCGAAGCCGAGAAACAGGCCAATTCGCGTCTCTCCAAAATACAGTCTCAGGAAGCTCGTCTGAAACAGCGCGAGCTGCAGCTCAACCAGCAGCAGAGCGAAAATCAGCGCAAGCTCAACGAAATCGAAGCTCAGCGCCAGAACATTGAAGCTCAGGAGGCTGCCAACCAGATTCGCCACGAAGAACTCGACAAACTCATCCATCAGGCCCGTACCGAACTTGAACACATCTCAGGACTGTCATCAGAAGAAGCCAAAGAAAAGCTCGTGGAATCACTCAAAGACGAAGCTAAAACAGCCGCCGCTTCTTATGTCAACGACATCATGGACGAGGCCAAGATGACCGCCAACAAAGAAGCCAAGCGCATCGTTGTCCAGTCAATTCAGCGAGTAGCAACTGAAACCGCTATCGAAAACTCGGTTACAATCTTCCATATTGATTCAGACGAAATCAAAGGTCGTATCATCGGTCGTGAAGGCCGCAACATCCGCGCTCTCGAAGCCGCTACCGGTATTGAGATTATCGTCGATGACACCCCCGAGGCAATCGTTCTTTCAGGCTTTGACCCCGTTCGCCGCGAAATTGCACGTCTGGCCCTTCACCAGCTTGTTGCCGACGGTCGTATCCACCCGGCGCGCATCGAGGAAGTTGTAGCCAAAGTACGCAAACAAATCGAGGAAGAAATCATCGAAACCGGTAAACGCACAGCCATCGACCTCGGTATTCACGGTTTGCACCCCGACCTTATTCGTCTTGTAGGTAAGATGAAATACCGTTCAAGCTATGGTCAGAACCTCCTGCAACACTCGCGTGAAACAGCAAACCTTTGTGCTATCATGGCTTCGGAACTCGGTCTCAACCCCAAAAAAGCTCGCCGCGCCGGTCTCCTCCACGACATAGGCAAGGTTCCCGATGAGGAGCCCGAATTGCCCCACGCACTCCTCGGCATGAAACTCGCCGAAAAATACAAAGAGAAACCTGAAATCTGCAATGCTATCGGTGCCCACCACGACGAAATCGAGCAGACCTCGCTTCTCGCTCCTATTGTTCAGGTGTGTGATGCCATCTCGGGTGCCCGTCCCGGAGCTCGCCGCGAGATAGTCGAAGCCTATATCAAACGTCTCAATGACCTCGAACAGCTTGCTCTTTCATACCCCGGAGTACTCAAGACCTATGCTATTCAGGCGGGCCGTGAACTTCGCGTGATTGTCGGCGCCGACAAGATTGACGACGTAGAAACTGAAAAACTTTCAGCCGAAATAGCAAAACGTATTCAGGACGAAATGACCTATCCCGGACAGGTTAAAATCACCGTTATACGTGAGACCCGAGCCGTCAGCTTTGCCAAATAACAGTGACGACCATGTCAGAAGATATTAAGAATAACGACAACAGCGAGAACAGCGGCGACCAGCGACAGCCCCATCAGCCGGTCTCTCATGAAGGTCCCCGAGGCAAGCTCCACAGCTTCAACTGGCTCGAGGATGTTCCGGGGGGACATGCCGATGACGATATCGTCGAGGTCCTCTTTAAAAATACCCGAAAAGGCTTTTATCGCAACTCCACCAACATTCCTCTCAAACCGGGGGATATGGTGGCAGTCGAAGCCTCGCCGGGTCATGATATAGGCAAGGTCACTCTTGTAGGTAAACTCGTGCGCCGACAAATGAAAAAAGCCGGCATCAAAAATGAGTCAGAAATCAAGCGCATCTTCCGCAAGGCTCGTCCAAACGACCTCGAAAAATTTGAGGAAGCCAAAGCCCGCGAGAACGACACGATGATCAGGTCACGCAAGATTGCCGAGAGCCTCAATCTCAACATGAAGATTGGCGATGTCGAGTATCAGGGTGACGGTTGCAAAGCGATTTTCTACTATATTGCCGACGAACGTGTAGACTTCAGGCAGCTCATCAAGATTCTGGCCGAAACATTTAAGATTCGTGTCGAGATGAAACAGATCGGAGCTCGTCAGGAAGCCGGACGAATAGGAGGTATAGGCCCCTGCGGGCGTCCGCTATGCTGCGCAAGCTGGATGACCAACTTCGTGTCGGTCGCCACCAGTGCCGCCAGGTATCAGGATATATCGCTCAATCCTCAGAAACTCGCCGGACAGTGTGCCAAGTTGAAATGCTGTCTCAATTTCGAGGCCGATGCCTATGTCGAATGTGTCAAACAGCTCCCGGCCAAAGAAATCAGACTTGAAACCGCCGACTCGACCTATTATCACTTCAAGACCGATATTTTCAAAAAAGAACTCACCTACTCGACCGACAAGTCAATGCCGGCCAATCTGGTGACAATATCATCTGAACGCGCTTTCGCTATAATCGCGATGAACAAACGTGGCGAAAAACCGCTCTCACTTGTCGATGATAATAAAGAAACCGAGAAACCGGGCACACAGTATAACGACATTCTCGGCCAGGACATCACCCGCTTTGACAAAAAGAAAAAGAAGAAAAAGAAACAGAACAATCAGGCCAATGCCGCCGGAGAATCGGAACATCTGCAGCGCGACGACCAGCAACAGTCTCAGCGCCGCCGAAACAGCGACAAGCAGCGCAACGAAAAACAGCAGCCATCCACACCCGAGGCTCAGACTCAGGCACAGCCTGACGGTGAACAGCGCAACAACCGCCGCAACAATCGCCGTCGCAACAACGACAAGCAACGTAACAACGGCGACCGTCAACAGCGGCCCAACAACAAAGATAATTCAAACAATGGGTCTAAAGACTGAATTTAAAATATTTTCATTCATTCTTCTGATTCTTTCAGCCTGCGCTCCCGGTACAAGCAAAGAATATACCGAATTTCACCATCTTCCTGACGGAGGATGGTGTTTCGGTCATCCGGAGCTTTTCAATCCCGAGCAAACCGATACCGTATCGACCGGCTCGCTGGCCGTCACCATCCGTCACAACAATGCGTTCCCCTATGCCAATCTTGCTCTTGAGATAGTATCTCAGGGCATTGATGGCAGCCGTGTGACCGACACTGTCAACATCACCCTTGCCGACCGCTATGGCAACTGGCGCGGCAGCGGCAGCGGAGCCTACATCCAGATGGAGACACCGCTCCACAAAAAAATTACCCATATCACCGACAGGGCCATCGAGCTGCGTCACATCATGCGCACCGATACCCTGCGTGGACTCGACATTGTCGGTATAAAATTTATCCCCGATTAATTATAAAAAATGTCTCAACCTTACGACAGTCTGATTTTTGACATGGACGGTACCCTGTGGGATGCCGTCGACTCCTATGCCGAAATATGGAATGTGACTTCACGTGAAAACAGCGTTGACCGTGTCGTCACCCGCGATGATTTACTTCGATACATGGGGCGTCCCCTGCGCGAGATATTTAATGAGCTGTTTCGCGGAATTGATGTCGATGCCGAAAAATATCTTGAAGGTATCGCCCGCAATGACCCCAAAATGATGCCGGTGCTCGGCGGTCATCTTTATGAAGGTGTCAAAGAGGGAATACCCCGCCTTGCCCGACAATATAAACTGACAATGGTGTCAAACTGCGGTGCTACCGGGCTTCGTGATTTTCTCGCCTTCACAGGGCTGGCCCCCTATTTCACCGATACACTGACAAACGGAGAAACCGGACTCGACAAGGATGAGAACATCCGTCTTGTAGTTAAACGCAACAATTTGAAATCGGCCGCCTATGTCGGCGATATCCAGCGTGACAGCGACGCCGCCCATGCAGCAGGTATCGACATGATTCACGTCACCTATGGCTTTGGCTCGTGCAACGACGCCCAACTCAGTTTCGATTCATTTACCGACTTGACCGATTACCTCACTAAATAACAAAAAAATGCCACGTTCCAACAACACAATATTGCTCTCTGACCAAGAACTCTCACTTCGTCTCACTCCCATTGTCGACATGATGAGAAATGACGAGATTGACGCCGCCATCATCAGTGACAACGCCAATATTTTTTACCTCACCGGCCGTGTCATTGACGGTTATCTCCTCATTGACAGCATTGACGGCAAGATGTGGGCGTTTGTGCGCCGTCCGTCCGACATGACAGGTCCGTCAACATTATTCATCAGGAAACCTGAGGATATTCCGGTCATAGCTACCGAAAACGGAATTATTATCGGGGCCAAAGTCGCCCTTGAACGTGAAAACACATCGTGGAGCGCCTGTGAACGTCTTGCCAAAGTGTTTGAGCCTCGAGAAATCTGCAACATTGACGGCATCATCCGACGAGCCCGCGCTGTCAAGACTCCCGCCGAAATCAAGCTTATCGCGGCTTCGGGCATAAGGCAAACCGAAGTCTACCGCAAAATCCCCGCTCTTTATCAGCCGGGGATGAGCGATATTGACCTGCAAATCGAGATAGAACGTCAGTTGCGCATGGCAGGCTGTCTCGGACAGTTCCGCATCGCAGGCGACTCGATGGAACTTTTCATGGCCAATATTCTTACCGGTGACAATGCCGACAATCCTACACCCTATGACTTTGCTATGGGAGGACACGGAGCTCACCCGTCACTCCCTGTAGGAGCCGACGGTTCGATTATAAAACGCGGCCACACAGTCATGGTCGATGCAAACGGTAACTTTACCGGCTACATGACCGACATGACCCGTGTGTTTGCGCTCGGAAAAATTGCCGACGAAGCGGTCAGGGCCCACGAATGTTCGCGACGCATATGCCACACCCTTGCCGACGAAGCTCGTCCAGGCGCCGAAGCAAAAAAACTTTACGAACGTGCAATCGAGATTGTGAGAGAAGAAAATCTCGAAGAATATTTCATGGGGCATCGTCAGCATGCAGGCTTTATAGGTCACGGTCTGGGCATCCAGATAAATGAATCGCCGGTTATCGCTCCACGCAGCCGCGACATTCTTCAGGTTGGTAATGTCATAGCACTTGAGCCAAAATTTGTCATACCCGGCACCGGAGCTGTCGGTATCGAGAACACTTATGTAGTGACCGACGACGGACCGATGAAGTGTCTCACAAACGCGCCCGAAGAAATTCTCGCTCTATGATAGAAACGTCAGAAATCATTCAAAAAATTGACCGTCCGGTATTTCATGCCGTCGGGCAAGCCGCCGATGCGCTTGGCCGGGAATGTTATGCCGTCGGTGGTATAGTGCGTGACATTCTGCTTGAACGCCACTCTAAAGATATCGACTTTCTAACCGTAGGCAGCGGCATTGAAGTCGCGCGCCAGCTTGCAGCCTCAATAGGACCGAAAGTGAAGGTCAACGTTTTCAAAAATTTCGGGACCGCTCAGATGTGCTATAAAGGTATCGACCTCGAGTTTGTCGGAGCCCGCCGCGAATCCTACTCTCCCGACAGCCGCAAACCTGTCGTAGAGGACGGCACTCTCGACGATGACCTCCTGCGTCGCGACTTCACCATCAATGCAATGGCTATATGTGTCAATGCCGACCGGTTTGGCGAACTTGTCGACCGATTTGACGGCGTGTCCGACCTAAAAAAACGCATCATACGCACCCCCACCGACCCCGATATCACTTTCAGCGATGACCCGTTGCGCATGCTTCGTGCAATCAGATTTGCGACACAGCTGAAATTTTCAATCGATTATGCGACCTTTGAGGCGATACGCCGCAATGCAGGTCGCATCAAAATCATATCGAAAGAACGTATCTATGCCGAACTGACCAAAATAATGCAGTCGCCCAAGCCGTCAATAGGCTGGTCGCTGCTGCTCGACTCGGGTTTGCTCAAACTGATTTTTCCTCAGTTTGAAAACATGCACGGTGTCGAGAGCCACAACGGTCGCACCCACAAGGATAACTTTTACCACACGCTCCAGGTTGTCGACTCAGTTGCCGCCGAGTCAAACAACGTTTGGCTACGCTGGGCCGCACTCTTCCATGACATAGGCAAGCCATCGACCAAGCGCTGGGACAATGCCGCCGGCTGGACATTTCACAATCACAATTTCATCGGGGCAAAAATGATTCCGTCGATTTTCAGGTCCATGAAATTTCCTCTTGACGACAAGATGAAATATGTCCAGAAACTTGTAGAACTTCACATGCGCCCTATTGCTCTCGTCGAGGAGACCGTGACCGATTCGGCGGTGAGACGTCTGCTTGTCGATGCGGGTGATGACATCAACGACCTTATGATTCTATGTCGTGCCGACATCACCTCAAAAAACACCGAGAAGGTGCGCCGCTATCTTGCCAACTATGATGAGGTTTGCCGAAAGATGGCCGACCTCGAGCAACGCGACGCTCTGCGCAACTGGCAACCTCCGGTCGATGGCAACATAATTATGAAGACATTCGGGCTGAGTCAGTCACCGTTGGTAGGAGTCATCAAAACTTATGTAAGGGAAATGCTCCTGTCATCCGACTCGCCAAACGACCCGCAGCTTGCCCTCAAACTGATGTATGAAAAAGGTGCCGAACTCGGGCTAACACCTGTCGACACCGACAATCAACCGTCAATTTAAACTACTGCCAAATGTACTACGTCACCAAACGTCTTGAAATATCGGGAAGCCACCGCCTTGAGCTTTCCTATGACAGCAAATGTTCAAACCTTCACGGTCACAACTGGATTATCACTGTCCACTGTAAAGCCGCCACACTCAACAGTGACGGTATGGTCACCGACTTCACCCATATCAAGGAAAACATTTCGGGCCTTCTTGACCATGCCAACTTCAATGATGTGCTTCCGTTCAACCCCACTGCCGAAAACATCGCGCGATGGATTTGTGACCAGGTTGAAAACTGCTGGCGTGTCGACGTGCAGGAAAGCGAAGGCAACATAGCCACATATCAAAGAGACTGACATGCTTCACGTCAACGAGATATTTTATTCACTCCAAGGTGAAGGTTTCTGGACCGGATTACCGGCTATATTTGTCAGGTTGTCGGGATGCAATCTTAAGTGTGATTTCTGTGATACCGATCACCTTGACTCACGTCAGATGACCGAGGAACATATTATCGACGAGGTACTGCAATATCCGTCCAAAACCGTCATTCTCACCGGCGGCGAGCCGCTTCTGCAACCTGTAGGACCGCTCGTGGACATGCTCCACCAAAACGGCATTAAAGTACACGTCGAGACCAACGGGACCCGTCCATGCCCGCCGTCAGTCGACTGGGTTACATGCTCCCCAAA
The DNA here is from genome assembly GCA_029063895.1 of Muribaculaceae bacterium. GTDB lineage: Bacteria > Bacteroidota > Bacteroidia > Bacteroidales > Muribaculaceae > CAJUPY01. The sequence continues at coordinate 21,315 of JAIDNJ010000070.1, forward strand.
ATATAAACCGGTTATAATCGACCGCATCGACGAACTGAAAATCGTTTATCAGGGTAACGATGTCGAGAGTATCAGGCAATCATGCCCTGTCGCCTCCCATTATTTTCTTCAGCCTTGTTCGGGACTTAACATAGCCGAGACCGTCGACTATATAAAAGACAATCCCCTCTGGCGACTGTCTTTACAAACCCATAAACTCATCGACATACGTTGAACCATAGATTTTTAAATCATTGATTTACCCGATATAATCAGAACTTTGCGTCCGGTTGAAGTGACCGTAGCAAACAGACGGCACCCATTACCGGGCCTTATTTTCAGTTTTTTTTGTAACTCTGCTGCCGTCAACGGAAAATTTCGCACCGTTACATCGGCATTCAAACGTTCACCGGCAAGTCTCTTGATATTGGACGATGTATATTCTATCACATCGTCGATATAATAAGCTTTACCGGGAAACCGGTCATGTTTTTCATGTGAGATATACAAGTGGGAATTAGGTGCAACTTTTGCCATATCGTCAAAGGACGCTGACAGCAGTTTGAAACATCCGGCTTTCATCGCACCGGCTCCCGGAACATGTAACCACAGTCCGGCCTCAGGTTCGCCAAAATGTACCCCGGCGTTTTTTTCCTGAGATAACGTGAAACTCATCGCATCGGCTTCAAGACCGGTGCTTATCTTGGCCTCCCCGTCAAAATCGCGTTCAATCACAACAAGCAATTCCTTGCACTCCCCTTTCTCCTCAACCGCGATTAACCGGCTTATCCCCGTGAGATCGGCTAAAGTTTGTGTTATATCGAGCATCGGTGACAATTTGGCCATCACTATCCGGCTTTTTCTCAACATTTCAGGCAGAATAGCGGTGAGGTCGGGAGTACAGTCATGAAGATTGTAGACACGTCCGCCCGATGAATCACGCCTTGCCGGGTCAATATATATCAGGTCATAACGATCATCGTCAATTGACGATAAATATTCCACGCTGTCACCTTTAATGATTTTGACATTGGGAAATTCTTTAAAATTAACAGCAGCTACATCGGCCGACAAACGGTTCATCTCGATACCGGTAATCTCAACCGGTTCCCGGGTAAGGAATCCGCGTATGTCCATTCCCAACCCGCATGTCATGTCGAGGATACGCAATCCCCGGTCCACAAGAGAGGCACGCATGAGAGCGACATGAGCCGATGAAGCCTGCTCGACCGAAAGCGGATTGAGCATGAGCCGAGGCATCCATGTAGTACCATCGGGCAAGTCAAACTTACGACCGGCCTTTGATACACACGCCAGGTGGTCAAGAGCAAGTAACGTTGACCCGGCGGCATCCTTTCCGCCATAGCGCAATCTCAGTTTCAACGGGTCTTCGCCACGGTGATTTTCTACAAAAACATCAAAATCCTTGTCAAGCTCAATCATCTTCCTACTGTAATTAAAAATGGGAATGTCAAAATAGTTGCTTTATAATCTTTTCAGAAACGTTTCTTTGGCTTATAAAAAATGTAATAGACAACCGTTACACGCCAAGTTCTATATCCAACGCTAAAAAAGGCGCCGTGCCAAAACTTGACACAGCGCCAACCAAACATTAAAATTGACTAAAAAACATTCATTTTTTGATAGCTGCTACACCGGGAAGCTCTTTACCCTCGATAGCCTCAAGAAGAGCACCGCCACCGGTCGAAACATATGATACTGAGTCGGCGAGACCAAACTTGTTTACACAAGCTACCGAATCACCACCGCCAACAAGCGAGAATGCACCGTTTTCAGTTGCTTTAACGATAGCCTCGGCGATAGCACGTGAACCGGCAGTGAAGTTGTCAAACTCAAATACACCGGCAGGACCGTTCCAAAGTATAGTTTTGGCAGGCTCGATAACAGCGGCAAAAGCCTTGCGGGTCTCAGGACCTGCATCCATACCTTCCCATCCGTCAGGTATATCGTTTGAAGGACAAATCATGGTTTCGGCATCGTTACTGAATGCGTTACCGGCAACACAGTCGGTGCCGAGCACGAGATTTACGCCTTTCTCTTTAGCTTTGGCCATGATGTCGCGAGCAAGCTGGAGTTTGTCGTCCTCACAGATTGAATCGCCGATCTTGCCACCCATAGCTTTGGCAAATGTATAGGTCATACCACCGCAAAGGATGAGGTTATCAACCTTGTCCATGAGGTTTTCGATAATACCGATTTTGGTTGATACTTTAGAACCACCCATGATTGCAGTGAAAGGACGCTGAATATTGCTCAGAATATTATCAACGGCGTTAACCTCTTTTTCCATGAGGTAACCGAGCATCTTGTTGTCTGCATCAAAGTAATCGGCGATGACGGCAGTAGAAGCGTGTTTACGGTGAGCTGTACCAAAAGCGTCGTTTACATAAACGTCGGCATAGCTTGCAAGAGTTTTTGCAAACTCTTTCTGACGTTCTTTCATCTCTTTTTTGGCAGCGTCATAGCCGGGATCTTCTTTATCGATTCCTACAGGTTTACCCTCTTCTTCAGGATAGAAACGGAGGTTTTCAAGAAGGAGAACCTGACCGGGCTTGAGGTTTGCGGCCGCTTCTTTTGCGTTGGCACAGTCGGGAGCGAAGATAACATCGGTTCCGAGCGCCTTGGCAACATCGTCTTTAATCTGTGAAAGAGAGAATTTGGGGTTTACTTTGCCTTTGGGTTTTCCCATGTGTGACATGATGATGAGACTTCCGCCGTCAGCAAGAATTTTCTTGAGAGTGGGGAGAGCGCCACGGATACGGGTATCATCGGTGATGTGTCCGTTTTCATCGAGGGGCACATTGAAGTCAACACGAACAATTGCTTTCTTGTTGGCAAAATTGTAGTTGTCGATAGTCATCTTTTTAAATTTTAGAAATTGTTGAGCTATTGGATTTTTAATATTGCCACAAAATTAAAGAATTTTTTCCGAATTTAAAAGCCTTCCTTCACCAATTTATGTTAATGAAGGTTTTTACTGTCACTGTCCCTCCGATATGGTTCGGAATGTATCGAGCAGGTCTGCATAGGTTGATCTTACTGGTGACGTCATCAGTCCGTGAAAGCGGGTGCCTTTACCGCGTTCCTCATCCATCCGTCTGCGTGTGCCTTTGAGCGGCTCGGGAAAAGCAAAATCAGAGATAATCAGCACGTCGGCCATTTCAAAATGGGAAGTGTGCAACGTGTCAATCGACTCGTTGAGCATCTTCTCTCCATTGGTTCCTCCCGAGTAGTGTTTGCTCAAGAATGCCGAAATATTGTCCCAACTGTCATTTGATGTCACCTCATATGACCTGCATTTCACCGAAAAAGTGATTATAAACAGACGCCGTTTATTTTTCCGCGCAATTTCTACAAGACGATAAATCATGGCGTTGGCTATGCTCTGAGACAATCCGCTCATTGACTCGCTTGTATCTATATTGACTATTATCGGTCCGGCGGCAAGTCTCGGTGTCGGTTTTCGCGACCGTTTCTTGACCGGACGATCTTTGCCGGGTGACAGGAACTGGCTTAGCTGTTTCATGGCATACCGTTTATAAAAGACATTTTGAGCAGCAGGCTCGGCAAGGTAAACAAATTCCGAGGGAATCACTCGTTCGAGATTGTTACCCGAGGTGATGCCGTCAATTTCCTCAACCGACCGGTTGACCGACAACGATGACGGCAGGTATTGGGTGCGAATATAATCTTTTTCGGTAGTATCGGTATGTTTGAGACGACCTATGATGAGAGCGAGTTCGTCAATAACCGGATATTTGCGCCTTATCACCGACATCTCGCGTCTGACAGCATAGTCATTGTTTTTTATGTCCTGCAAACGATCGGTCCACACCGAGGCCGCATGAACAAACATCTGCCGTTGTTTGTCGTCAATCCGTGCTTTAAGTTCCCGGGACCAGTCCTTTGCAAATGTACGGAAAACCGCCTCATCCTTTCCCTTATCGAGTTGACGTCTGAAACCATTGATATTGAGCTGACGAGCTTCATAACGCTCGCCGGTATACTTGATTACGTTATCCCACATCTCGTACTGCCGCTTGAAATCAGATTCGGCAAATTCTTTATTCAAATCAAGTTCGTGAGACGATTCTTGCCCGATAGCGTCCATACGGTCAATCAAATCTCCGCGAAACGACTTCCGGTTACCCTTGACCCCTGCGCCCGACAGTAT
>JAIDNJ010000071.1 GCA_029063895.1 Muribaculaceae bacterium
GTTATCTGGGGGATACCAAGTTTCTCGGCAATCTGGGGACCAACCTGAGCGGTGTCGCCGTCGATGGCCTGACGACCACCGATGATTACGTCATAATTTCCGATTTTCTTGACAGCCTGGGCAAGAGAGTAAGAAGTAGCTAGAGTGTCGGCGCCACCGAGAGCGCGGTCAGTAAGAACGATACCGGTGTCGGCACCGCGGAAGACAGCCTCGCGGATGATTTCGGCAGCGCGGGGCAAACCCATTGTAAGCAGTGTAACTTTAGAACCCGGATGTGTGTCCTTAAGGCGGAGAGCCTGTTCAAGGGCGTTCAGGTCCTCGGGGTTGAAGATGGCCGGGAGAGCGGCGCGATTAATCGTGCCATCTTCTTTCATCGCATCTTTTCCAACATTGCGGGTGTCGGGCACCTGCTTTGCAAGAACAATGATGTTAAGACTCATATTGCAAATTATTTAATTGATTTATTATTTATTCTTTCTTTGAATCAGTTACAAAGGTAACCATTTTTATCTAATAGAGCAATTTTTTGGCATATTATTAACCTTTTATGCTCAGTTTTCACGTTTGAGCGCTCTTTTTGACAGGTTAAAAGTAGCTTGAACCGTCAAAACAGTGGGTGCAGATGCGATCTTTTGGAAGTCCGATGGCATCAACGAGGTCTTCGATGGTGCTGAACCGGAGGGTGGTGAGACCCAGTCGGCGGCGAATCTGCTCAACCATCTCGTTGTAGCGTGGCGAGTTTGTGGTAGCATATTCGTCAAGGTGAGCTTCGGGATCACCCCCTTCGAGGTCGGCTATGACACGACGGGTGATTAGCTCCATCTCGCTTTTTGAGCTTGTGAAGCTGATGAAAGGGCATGCATAGATGAGCGGGGGACAGCTGATGCGCACGTGTATTTCCTTTACACCGCCTTCAAGCATGTCTTTGACATTATCGCGGAGCTGGGTACCTCTCACGATTGAGTCGTCACAGAAGGCGATACGTTTACCTTTGAGCAACGTGCGGTTAGGTATAAGTTTCATTTTGGCAACGAGCTCGCGGCGTTCCTGGGTGCTGGGGGTAAACGAACGGGGCCAGGTCGGTGTGTACTTGACGATGCTGCGCATGTAGGGTACACCTTTGCCTTGTGAGTAACCGAGAGCCATACCGATACCCGAGTCGGGGATAGCACTGACAATATCGAGTTCGGTATCATCTTTCTGACCCATAGCCAATCCTGTCTGATAGCGCATCTGGTCAACGTTGCGGCCTTCATAGTCGCAAGGAGGATAGCCGTAGTAGGTCCACAGGAATGCGCAAATCTGCATCTTGTCGAGCGGGTCACGCAGGGTGATGGCTCCGTCGGCGGTGATACGGACAATTTCACCGGGGCCAAGATCGCGCAGGGTGGTATAGCCGAGATTGGGGAATGCACACGATTCTGAAGTCACAGCCATGCCGGCCACGTCGTCATTGCCCTGACCGAGGATGACAGGAGTACGTCCGAGTTTGTCGCGGGCGGCAATAATTGAACCGTCATCAAGCAGGAGCAGCATAGAGCATGAACCCTTGACTCGCTTGAAAACATTGTCGATACCCTCGACCCATGATTTACCCTCGGCGATGAGAGTAGCTATGATTTCGGTGGGATTGATGATGTCATAAGAGTGTTCGCTGAAGTGGTGACCCTCGTTCATGAGTTCCTGTTCGAGCTCGCGGACATTATTCACTCGTCCGACAGTCACGATAGCAAATTTGCCGAGGCGGCAGTTGACGATGATGGGCTGTGCGTCGGTATCGCTGATCACACCGATACCCGAGTTTCCGTTGAAATCGTCAAGATCACGTTCAAATTTGGTGCGGAAATAAGAATTTTCAATGTTGTGAATAGCACGGGCATAAATTCCGTTGTCTACACAGGCCATACCGGCACGTTTGGTGCCGAGGTGTGAGTTATAGTCAACGCCATAAAAGAGTTCGTTGACACATCTGTTGCGTTTGGTAATTCCAAAAAAGCCTCCCATCTGGGGTAAATTTTAATGTTAAAATAAAAAAATGGAATTATAAAAATTTGAAAGAGAATGGAGGCGACCCTCATGGCGGGCCATCCATTCTCTTTCTATAAGGTAGTGTTATTTTTGTTTTTTGCCTTCCACCCACTTGCGGGCGTTTACAAAGGCGTCAATCCAGGGTGTGACTTCATCGTTGCGACGAGATTCGGGATAGTAACCACACTGCCAGGGGAAAATGGCGCGTTCGAGGTGGGGCATCATTGCGAGGTGACGTCCGTCGGCCGAGCAGATACCGGCTACAGCGCCTTTAGATCCGTTGGGATTTGCCGGATAGGCGTTATAGTTGTACTTGGCCACGACATTATAGCTCTTCATCGGTTCGGGTAGCATGAAGCGGCCTTCACCGTGAGCAACCCATATACCGAGTTTGCTTCCGGCAAGCGAACCGAGCATAACCGAGTTATTGGCCGGAATTGTCAGTCCGAGGAACTGTGATTCAAACTTATGGCTGGTGTTGTGTTCCATGCGTGTAGGATGTTTGTGCTCGGGATTGATAAGGTTGAGTTCAATCATGAGCTGACATCCGTTGCAAATACCGAGACTGAGTGTGTCGGGGCGATCAAAGTAACGGCGCAGGGTTTCGCGAGCTGTTTCGTTATAGCGGAAGCCACTTGCCCAACCTTTGGCTGAGCCGAGAACGTCACTGTTGGAGAAGCCACCGCAGAAAACGATCATGTTTACATCGTCGAGAGTTTCGCGGCCACTCATAAGGTCGGTCATGTGAACATCCTTGACGTCAAAACCGGCGAGGTGGAGCGAGTAGGCCATTTCACGGTCACCGTTGACACCTTTCTCACGGATGATTGCTGCGCGGATTCCTGATTTTGTGCGTCGTCCGGCTTCAAGACCGCGGGATGCAAGTTTACCGTCATATTTTGAGGGGAACCGGTAACGGATGGGTTGTTTCTTGTAGTTTTCAAAACGGAGGGCAGCGTGTTCGGCTCCGCTCTGGATGCGGTCAAGAAGATAGGATGGTGCAAACCAGACGTCGCGCATGCTGTCGATGTCAATATCGACTTTATTACCGTTGTTGGTTACTGATAGTGTGCGACCGGTAGCGCGTGGCTGACCGATAGCGAGGAAACGGACACCTGCTTTGGTGAGAGTTTCCTCAACTGTATTTTTCCAAGTGTCGGAAATCTGCATTACGACGGCGGGATTCTCGGCAAAAAGAATCTTGACGAGATCGTCGGTGTCAAATGAGTCGGTGTTGATGTCGAGACCACCGGTAGTGTTGGCAAATACCATCTCAAGAAGGGTAGTTATGAGACCTCCGGCCGAAACGTCGTGCATAGCCATGACAGCCTTGCGGTTGACGAGCTTGTTGATGGCGTTGAAGGTAGCAACAAAACGGGCGGGATCGGTTACTGTAGGAGCCTCGCGACCTATGCGGCCGAGTGTCTGGCCAAGAGCCGAACCACCAAGACGGAGCTCATCGCCTGAAAAATCGACATAGTAGAGAGTCGATTTACCGCTACGGATAACGGGTGACACGATTTTTTTGACATCAGAGACCTCGCCTGCGGCCGAGATAATTACGGTACCGGGGGCATAAACCTTATCGGCGCCATATTTCTGGGTCATTGACAAAGAGTCTTTTCCAGTCGGGATATTGATGCCGAGAGCGACAGCAAAATCGCTACATGCCTGAACGGCACGATAGAGGGCGGCATCTTCTCCGGGGTTCTTACAGGGCCACATCCAGTTGGCGCTGAGCGAAATGCTCGAAATGCCTTTTTTGAGGGGTGCGCCTACAATGTTGGTGAGCGCTTCGGCTATTGATATTACCGAGCCTTTGGCTGAGTCGTTGAGTGCAACCTGAGGTGCATGGCCAATCGACGTAGCGATACCGGCTTTACCGGTGTAGTCGAGAGCGACAGCACCACAGTCGCTGAGCGGGAGCTGGATTTCACCACGGCACTGCTGGCGAGCAACCTTACCGGTTACCGAGCGGTCAACCTTGTTAGTGAGCCAGTCTTTGCAAGCGACAGCTTCGAGCGATAGAACATCCTTGAGGTATTCCTCGATTTTGTCCTGCTCATAATATATATCATTATATGTAAGATTGACGGTTTTGTCAGTCATGACAGTGCGAGGTGCCTTTCCAAACATATCGGCGAGCTGGAGGTCGATGGGACGAACACCGTTTTTGTCTTCAAAGACAAATTTCTTGTCATCGGTTGTTTCGCCGACAACATACATCGGGGCGCGTTCGCGCTGGGCGATACGCTCTACCAGAGGAATGTCCTTGGCGTCGATTACCATACCCATGCGTTCCTGACTCTCGTTACCGACTATTTCTTTATAGCTGAGTGTGGGGTCTCCAACGGGAAGAGCGTCGATGTCGATGTGACCGCCGGTAGCCTCGACGAGTTCAGAGAGCGCATTGAGATGACCACCAGCACCATGGTCGTGGATAGAGATGATAGGGTTGGACGAGCTTTCGGCGAGAGCGCGGATAACGTTTGCGACACGTTTTTGCATCTCGGGGTTGGCACGCTGAACGGCGTTGAGCTCTATAGCGTTGGCATATTGCCCGGTAGCGACCGATGAAACAGCTCCACCGCCCATGCCGATGCGATAGTTGTCGCCACCCATGAGAACTACTTTCTCGCCGGGTGCGGGTTCACCTTTGAGTGCATCACGGCGAGCGGCATAACCGACACCACCGGCAAGCATGATTACCTTGTCATAGGCATACATGCGCCCGTTCTCGTCATGTTCAAAAGTGAGAAGCGAACCACAGATGAGCGGCTGTCCAAATTTGTTACCGAAATCGCTGGCACCGTTAGAAGCTTTGATAAGGATTTCGGCCGGTGTCTGGTAGAGCCAGAGTCGGGGATTGGTGATGAGTTCCCAGCGATGCTCGGGCGACAGACGCGGATATGAAGTCATGTAAACTGCAGTTCCAGCGATAGGGAGACTGGCTTTACCTCCGCCAAGACGGTCACGGATTTCACCTCCGGTACCGGTAGCCGCGCCGTTAAAAGGCTCGACTGTGGTGGGGAAGTTGTGGGTCTCGGCTTTGAGCGAGATTACTGAATCAATGTCGTTGATCTCAAAGAAGTCGGGTCGGTCGGCGCTTGCCGGAGCAAACTGCTCGATTTTGGGACCGCGGACAAATGCCACATTATCTTTGTAGGCCGAAACAAGGCCGTTGGGATTTTCCTGAGAGGTGCGTTTGATGAGTTTGAAAAGAGAGAGAGGCTTTTCCTCAACGTCAATGATAAACTGACCGTTAAAAATTTTGTGACGGCAGTGTTCCGAGTTTACCTGAGAAAAACCGAACACCTCGCTGTCGGTCAAGGGGCGACCAAGCTTCTGAGCGAGCTCACGCAGATAGTTTTCCTCGTCGACACTGAGTGCAAGACCCTCTTCCTCGTTATATTTTTCGATATCGTCGATATATACAATTGGATCGGGTTGCTTGTCAATAGAGAAGATGTGTGAGTTAAGACCTTCATAACGACGCTGAAGCATCTTGTCAAAAGAAGCATTGTCGTCGCGGACGGGAAAGAACTGTTCGATGCGAGTGATACCCTCGAGACCCATGTTCTGGGTGATTTCTACAGCGTTAGTACTCCAGGGGGTTATCATCTCTTTGCGCGGGCCAATGAAAGAACCTCGCAGCGAAGTTGAAGACAAGGGCTTTGCGCCGCCAAAGAGCCATGTCAGACGCTCTTTTTCAGACTCGGAGAAACCGTGGTCCGATTCGACGGCAAATACCGTGTCGGAACCTTTTTTGAAAAATGTTACCATATTTTCTTTTTACCTTATTTTAAAGCCGTCTCGGATGAAATGTGACAAAAAACGAGTTGGCGGTGCAAATTTACAAATTTTATCTTGACTTGCGAAATTTTTTGGATTCATTGTTGGAGGAGTCAGAACCGTTTTAAGGAGATTTAAGGT
>JAIDNJ010000072.1 GCA_029063895.1 Muribaculaceae bacterium
ATGAGCGTCTAGTGGGCTCGGATATGTGTATAAGATACATTTCCGACCCTCCGTCATTAACCACAATCACGTCAAAATCAGTGGGGTAGTCCTGCTTAAGAATCATGCGGAGCGTTTCGGTCAGTCCGTCACAGTCGGGCGTGGCATAAACCACTACCGAGACAGCCGGAAGTGACGATGATGATATGTCGCTGTCGGCTTGGTCAGCTCGCAGGCGAGCCACTCTGGTGATAAAACCGCGATAGACCGTTGTCAGCAACAGAAACGATAAAAAGCTGATGCCCGCAAGCAGCAGGGTGAGAGATGAGAAAGTAAAGTCAAAATTCATAGTCAGGACGTTAACTGTCAAAACTCTGATGAAAAATGGAAACGTATTTTAGGAAAGTCACTCTGGGCCATCTGGAGCACATAGTTGGAGTCGGCAAGAAATACATCACGACCCTCCTTGTCAACAGCCATAAACTGGTGTTTGCGTCGTTTAAATGCAGCGAGGGCTTCGGCATCGTCGCTCTCTATCCAGCATGCTTTGTAAAGCGAAATAGGTTCCCAGCGGCACTGTGCACCATACTCGTGAAGCAGGCGGTACTGGATAACTTCAAACTGGAGCTGTCCTACTGTACCTATAATCTTGCGGCCGTTAAACTGGTTGATGAACAACTGAGCCACACCTTCGTCCATGAGTTGCTGTATGCCTTTTTCGAGCTGTTTTGACTTCATCGGGTCGGTATTCTCTATATATTTGAACATCTCGGGTGAGAAGCTCGGCAAGCCTTTGAAGTGGAGCTCTTCCCCCTCGGTGAGCGTATCGCCTATTTTGAAGTTTCCGGTGTCGGGGAGACCTACAATATCGCCCGGATAGGCTTCATCAACAATACTTTTTTTCTGGGCCATGAAAGCGGTTGGGGCAGCAAACCTCATCATTTTGTTTGAGCGTACATGTTTGTAGTTGGCGTTGCGCTCAAATTTGCCGGAACATACCTTGACAAAGGCAATACAACTGCGGTGATTTGGGTCCATGTTGGCATGTATTTTAAATACAAACCCGCTGAACTTGTCTTCTTCCGGTTTAATTACACGCTCTTCGGCTTTTGTCTCGCCGGGTGAGGGTGCTATTTTGACAAAGCAGTCAAGCAATTCCTTGACACCAAAAGTGTTTAGTGCCGAACCAAAGAAAACTGGTGCTACTTTTCCGCCAAGATATGCTTTCTCATCAAAGTCGGGATAGACACCCTCGATGAGTTCAAGGTCTTCGCGCAGTTTGGCTGCATCGGTCTCACCGACAGCTTCGTCGATGCGAGGGTCATTAATGTCAGTGATTTCAACACGCTCGGTAACGGTCTGTTTATTTGGAGTGAAGAGGTCGAGCGAGTTTTCAAAAATGTTATAGACACCTTTGAATTTTGCACCGATATTGATAGGCCAGCTCAGAGGTCGGACGCTGATTTTAAGTTCCGATTCGAGTTCGTCAAGAATGTCAAACGGGTCGCGACCCTCACGGTCGAGCTTGTTTACAAAGATGATGACCGGAGTATTGCGCATGCGGCACACCTCCATGAGTTTACGTGTTTGCTGCTCCACACCTTTGGCCACGTCGACCACGATAATAACGCTGTCGACAGCGGTGAGGGTACGGTAAGTATCCTCGGCAAAATCCTGGTGACCGGGAGTGTCGAGAATGTTTATTTTGTAGTCGCCATAGTTAAAACCCATGACCGACGTAGCAACCGAGATACCGCGCTGCTTTTCAATTTCCATCCAGTCAGAGGTAGCTGTTTTTTTGATTTTGTTTGATTTGACAGCACCGGCAATGTGGATAGCACCACCAAAAAGAAGCAGTTTTTCAGTAAGTGTCGTTTTACCTGCGTCGGGGTGTGATATGATGGCAAAAGTTCGCCGTCTTTTTATTTCGTCGTTTAAAGTAGCCAAAGCAAATGATTTATAATGGATTTGTCAGTTGTTTTATTTTGAAAATTTAGAGCGGTCCATGCGTTTGATACACTCTTTCAGGCTGTCGGTCCAGTGAGGAATATTGACCGAATAGGTAGCCTTTATCATCGACTTGTCAAGCACGGAATAAAATGGCCGCTGTACCGTTTGTGGAAAATCTTCGGTTAGAATCGGGGTAAGTTTCACGTTGGATATTCCCGCATAATCGAGAATTGCTTTTGCATAGTCATATCTCGAACATGCCCCTTCATTTGTAAAATGAAAGATACCGGGCACCCACTGGCGTGAGGTCAGTATGGTGAGAATAGCCCGGCTCAAGTCTGCTGCCGAAGTCGGGGTTCCCATTTGGTCACATACTACTTTTATTTCTTTCTGTTCAGCAGCACGTGATAAAATCTGGTAAACGAAATTATTGGTCGCTGAGGGTGAATACATCCATGAGGTGCGTATGATTATCGACTCGGGTGCAAGCGCCATGAGAGCTGTTTCGCCGGTGCGTTTTGTAGTGCCATATTGCGAGATAGGAGTAACTTTGTCACTTTCGCGATATGGGCGACAGTGATTGCCGTCAAAGACATAACCGGTTGACATGTGAATTATTTTTGCACCAACCGAGTCGGCGGCGAGTGCCAGATTCTTGACTGCGTTGACGTTGAGCGATGCACATTGAAGTTTCTCTTCTTCGGCACGGTCTACATCGGTATATGCGGCACAGTTTACAATATGCGTTATCTCGTTGGAGATAAGAAATGTCTCGATGGCCTTTGGGTCAGTGACATCGAGTATCAGTTTGCTTGCATACATGGTGACGCCGGGAATATTCTGCTCAAATACTTCCCGCAATTCCCGCCCCAGCTGGCCGTCGCTACCGGTTACTAATATTTTCATTATTCTGATTGGATATTTTCGGCTGCAAAGTTACTAATTTCGGCTCAGTTGTGCAAAAGATTGTCACCTTAGTCTCACTACTGTGATGCCGGCGCCACCAAATCGGACATCTTCGTCGGCATAGGCTTCCACGCCGGGATGGGTTGACAGGTAGGCGCGTATCGACTGCCGTAGAGCTCCCGTACCGGTGCCATGAAGGATACGCACTCTCGATGTCCCGAACTGGATTGCATCGTCAAGAAAATATGTGACAGCCTGAACCGCTTCGTCGGCTCTCATGCCGCGAAGGTCTATCTCAGGTTTGAAATTGAGCTGACGTTCACGCGATGCGTCGGTAGTGGCGGTGCTGATATAGGTCGATTTTTCGGCCCCGGTCCTGATTTGAGCAGAGGTGGGTTTCAGCCGGTCGAGTTGAACAGTAGTTTTGAGAACGCCAAAAGCGACCTCGGCTTTTTTGCCTTCGATTTTGAGAATACGTCCCGGTGTACCCTCACCGTCGAGCTTGACTACATCGCCAGGTTGGAGCGCTTTCATCTCGGCAGGAGTCGAGAGTGGAGCAGGACGTTGACTTTTGGCCCGGCGTGGTTTGGCCTTACGCAGCAGCGGATGTTCGTCGACAGTATTGGCGTCGGTTATATTTTTCTTCTCTTCCTGAAGACGTCGTCGAGCTTCCATTGTGGCCTCTTTCTCGGCCTGAGCCTTTTTGATGTCATGGATTGTGCGTTCAATCGACGCATTGCTTCGTTCGAGAATTGATTTTGCTTCTTCTTTGGCCTGGGCAATGATTTGACGGCGCTGGTCGCTGAGGGTGTCGGCATCGTTGCGATATCGCTCGATGACATCCTCAAGGTGTTTCTCCTTGCGACGTATCTCGATACGCTTGTTTTCCCAATATCGTTTGTCGCGGGCTATGTCGAGCAGATATTTGTCGAGGTTGATATAGTCACTGCCAACGATTTTTTCAGCTTCGTCGATGATTGATTTGGGCAGACCGGTCTTGCGTGCAATCTCAATAGCAAACGAGCTTCCGGGGTTACCAATCGATAGCTTGAACATAGGTTGCATCAGGTGTCGATCATAAAGCATAGATCCGTTGACAAGGCCGAGGGTGTCCTCGGCAAATGTCTTTAGATTTTGGAAGTGGGTGGTGATTACACCCCACATTTTCTTTTCGTTAAACTCGCCGAGGATTGCTTGTGCAAGTGCGCCGCCGATTTGGGGTTCGGTTCCGCTACCAAACTCATCAATGAGGATAAGTGTCGATTCGTTACCCGATTGGAGGAAACGCTTCATGTTGCGCAGGTGCGAACTGTAGGTCGACAGGTCATCTTCAATTGACTGGTCGTCTCCTATATCGATGAAAATACTTTTGAAAATTCCGACATGAGAGTTTTCATAAACCGGAGGAAGCACACCGCATTGTATCATGAATTGGATGATACCAACAGTTTTGAGACACACTGATTTACCCCCGGCATTGGGACCCGAAATGACGAGTATGCGTTCTTTGGCAGTCAGGGTGATGTCGAGTGGAACAATTTCTTTTCCCTGACGTTTGAGTGAAGCCATCAGCACCGGATGGGTTGCGTGATACCATTCAAGCTCGGGTCCATCTTTGAGGTGGGGGAGTGTCGCTCCGGTTTCAATGGCATATCGCGCTTTGGCATGAATGAAATCAAAGCGGAAAAGGAGTTCGATATCAAGTTTAAGTGCCGGTATGTCGGGACGCAGGCGATCGGCAAGAGCTATTAGAATGCGTGTTATCTCGCGGCGTTCCTCCAGTTGGAGTTCACGCACGCGGTTGTTGGCTTCGACTATCTCGGCGGGTTCGATAAAAAATGTCTTTCCCGAGGCCGATTCGTCATGAACTATACCGGGAATGTGACGTTTGTGCATCGGTTGTACAGGTAACACGAGTCGTCCGTCACGCATTGTCGGGGTAGTGTCGGCTTCAAGATAGCCCTCCCCGGCAGCACGTGAAATCACGCGACGCATTATAGAGTTGACACGTCCCGATATTGATGACATTTCGCGACGTATTGATGCCAGTTCGGGCGAAGCCGAGTCTTTGACCGATCCGTGTCGATCGACAATGCGGTCAATTTCTTTGAGGGTAGCGGGGAGTGGTGTCAGTTGAGAAGCAATCGCGTCAAGACATTCAAACTGAGATGTACCGTTGTCGTTGCGGTGAGTACGGAACCACGCTTCAGTGTCGACAGCAGCCTCGATAACACGGCGCAACTCGACAATTTCCTGAGGTGGTAGAAATGTGCCCTGAAGTTTGAGCCGTCCGAGCGACTGAGCCGGATTCCCAAGCTCGCGTACATCAAAACCATCGGCAAGCGCGATGACAGTAACCATCTCGCCAACCTCGTTAAGCAGTCGTTTTATATTATCAAAATCGGTAAGAAAAGCCATGTCGTCGGCCAGCTCTCTCGCTCCGGCCGAAACACATAGTTCGGCCAGTCGGCGCCTGACAAGGTCAAACCCGATTTTCTTTTCAAAACTTTCCGGATAAATCATTTGATAAATACAATGTTTTAATATGCAAAGTTAATGATTTTGCACGAAATCGACAATATCAATATTGCAGTGATACGTGTTCTTTACCTGCAATCATAAGCGTATATCCAGTGCTGTTTTATGTTTGATTTCGCTAAGAACAAATGAGCTTTGCATCTTTACTATGCCGTGAACTTTGGTAAGTTTCTCAAACACAAATTTATTGTATTCGTCAAGATCCTTTAAAATAACTTTCAATAGAAAATCATAAAATCCTCCGGTTGAATAACATTCCATGACTTCATCAATATCTTTAATATCATTTTTAAATCGCTCGATGTGTTCGTCATCATGAACCGCAAGTGACACATTACAGAAAACGATAAGAGGCAATCCAACTTTCTTATTATCTATAATAGCGTTATATCCGGTAATTACTCCTTCATTTTCAAGACGATGAATCCGTTCATAAACCGGAGTTTTTGAAAGATTCAAATGTTCGCATAATTCTTTGGTGTTGGCTTTGGCATTTTTTTGGAGGACTTTTAGAAGCTTGATATCGATTTCATCCAATTTTTTCATAATTCCTGTTTTATTATTTAAATATTGATTGTTTC
>JAIDNJ010000073.1 GCA_029063895.1 Muribaculaceae bacterium
CGCTGTTTCAGCCGATATATCGACACCGAAAAACAAATCTCGTTTCCCGGTGATGTGGGCAGATGTGACCATGAGCAGAGTTGTGGTTTTCATTATAGCCCAAAGGAATACTTTGAACGTAATCCTGTGGCAAAGCTCAAGCACTCCGATTTCGTAGCTCCGTCATCATATCGAGCCATTCTGACCGAGCCACGAAAGGCAACCTCATTTATCAAGGCAGAGACTGTTTCACAGACTATGCACGGCTATGAGAATAACAATCTCTATCTGTTCCTTCGATCTAAGTTTGGAACTGATGACGCCCAACGACTGATGAAAGCTTACCGTGTCGGTACAGCAAAACACTGGCCAGGAGCATGTGTATTCTGGCAAACAGATGTCGGAGATAACACGCGGACAGGAAAAGTCATGCTCTATAATGCCGACAATGGTAAGCGTGTCAAGCATCCGTTCAATCATGTGACATGGGTTCATTCGTTACTCCGGTTGCCGGACTTCAATCTGCGTCAGTGTTTTTTCGGCGAACACCTATTGCCGATGAACAGAGGCAAGCCGGTTGCAATAGTCGAGAGTGAAAAGACAGCATTGGTGGCATCGTATTATCTTCCCGAATACGTTTGGTTGGCTACTGGCGGTAAAAACGGTTGCTTCAACGCAGATGCGCTCAGTGTTCTAAATGGTTATCAGGTAATTCTGTATCCTGATTTAGGCGCGACTGACCATTGGAGGCTGAAGCTCAGTTTACTCCGCAATCTTGGTATTCAGGCGAGCATTTTCAACTTTCTTGAAGATGTTGCCGCTGATGAAGAACGAACAGCAGGTCATGATATTGCAGACTACCTACTGCAAATCGAGCCGGACCAAGCTGTACTGCAAGCAATGATACGACGCAATCCGATGTTACAGCAACTCATAGATGAATTGCAATGCACTCTTGTATCGGTTGAACGGTATAATCCAAGAACTGATACGATCAACAACCTTTCAAAATATGAAACAAAATGACTACTAAGAAAACACCTACAACATTTGTATCTCAGTCAACTCAGTTGGCAGATGCAACAGACAATCCAGTATTAACTCTTAATCCAAGTAACTCAATGACTAAGGACAACTCTATCGATCCAACCCCTGCTGTTAACAGCAACGAGTGTGTTGACTCCATCAACACCACCACATCAGACAATCTGTTCAATGATGAACAGGACACACCCAATGTACCCATACCACCGAAACAACAACGTATCGGCAAGCAACAGCGCAAATCAGATTTCGCCGATTTCAAGGAAACATACCTCATGCCCTCCAAGCTGACGAAACGCCACTCCGTAAACATCGAGGAATCGGTATGGGAGCAACTCGAACGTGTTGCCAGAATCCTCGGCGACCGTGGCTCCAACGTCGGCAGCTACATCAACGCCATCCTCTCGGAACACCTCAAAACCTACGCCTTCGACATCGAGGTCTGGCGCAAGCTCTAAAGTCTAACCCGACCGCAGGGAGCGGTTATCGTCAGCGCACAACTAATTCACGTCAGTGGGTTAGTTGGGGATGCAAGGGTATGTTTCGGGAGGTAAAAAATTACCATACCGAACCTCCGCGCATCCCGGCAGGACGCTCTCTGTTCCCTACGGTCACCATCCCCAACTTTACAACATGAGGAAATACAATTCCAATGCTCCGGGAGTGAAACTCCGCGGACGACCAAAAAAGGAATCGAGTGATAAGCGCAACCGGAAAGTCTCCGTGAACTTCACTGATGCAGAAGAACGCGAGATAAAGGAGAAAGCCGCTCAAGCCGGAGTCAGCATTGCAGAATTACTCCGTATAAGCGCTTTCAGACTATCGGTAATTGAACGTCTCACCGATTTCGAACGTAAAGCTTTACGCGAACTTATGTATCAAGGCAAGAATCTCAACGACCAAGTCAGAGCTTGTCAGGCTAATGCATGGCCCTCGACAAAACGCAAAGCTGAGGCTTGCCTTGACGGAATTTTAGCCATTCTTGGTAAGTTGAAAGTGCATAATTCGACATTAATATGATAGCAAAAATACTACGCAGCGGCATAGCAGGCGATATTGTAGGCTACGTTATGCGAGAGTTCCATGACAAGGAAAAGTATACCGCCGACACATGGCGAGTGATTGATTCCGATGGAATTCTCGGTAATGACTACCGCAAAATTGTGGAAAGTTTTGACATCGGCACGAGCCTGAACAAGCGGAAAAGCAATCCAATCGGACACATATCCGTAAGTTTCGACAAGTCCGACTTACCCCGGTTAACAGATGATTTCATGGTACTCCTCGCAAAAGAATATATGAAGAAGATGAGTATAATCGACACGCAATATATAATTGTGAGACATCTCGAAACCGACTGTCCGCACTTCCATATCGTGTATAACCGGGTTAATCTTCACGGCAAATCCATAGACGAACGCACCAACTTCAAGCGCAGTGCAGAGGCTACAAAGTCCATCAAAAAGAAATATGGACTCACCTTTTCGCCCAAAAAGAAGCAGTATGAAGATGCAATCGCCGAGATGAAACCAAAGATTCAGGCGGCGATGTATCGTTGCAAATCGTGGGACGAGTTTCAGCGTCGTCTTGCTCCGACGGGTATATCAGTGCGATTCTACAACGACCGCGACACCTGCCGACCTCAAGGCATACGGTTCTCCAACGGAGAATCTACATTCAACGGCTCAAAGATTGATCGTGCATTCTCTTACGGACGCCTCGACAAATTCTTTGCCAAAAATGCCGGAATACGTGAAACGCGGCCACAGAGACCTTCCCCGATTTCAGTTACGGCAAAGGTCAAGGAGGCCTCTGTGACAAATGTTGTCGAGAATATTATTGAAACCGGATGTCAGGCTTTGGGCGGACTTTTTCAACTGGGACCGACGGTTGATCCCGAAGAAGAAGCCTTCATCCGCGCTATGAAAAAGAAATCCAAAAAGAAAAAAGGAAGATCAATTTGATTATGGCAGATATGTACTCAATCGTCAAGAAACAAGATGAGAAGATTGACGGACTTCTCAAAATTGCAAATGAAAATAAGGATCTACTCATGGACATAGACACCAGATTGGCATCCGAGCCGGCACAAACGGTTCAGCCAGTATCTGGCGTACCTGAAAAAATCCAAGTGGAACTGCCTGCGAATATCGCCACAAAAGAAAACGTGTTAGGGGTGGTGAATCAGGCACTCAAAAATCAGACTGACTATACGGCACGAGTGATTACTAAGCTCTGTACAGATGTATTGCCGAAACAATCCATATCTCAGCCGTCATCCCCGGCGGTCAGTGAGGAACAAATTGTAAAAGTTGCTGAAGCAGCAGCCAATAAGGCAGTAGCCAAACGATACGAGAAACTGGATGCTATGGCAGACACAGTGACACACCGCATCTACAATCTTGTGAACGGTGCTGTCTGGGCAGCAATCCCGAAATGGGCATACATCATCTTCGCAATCGCTGTCGTCGCCGCCGGAGGGTT
>JAIDNJ010000074.1 GCA_029063895.1 Muribaculaceae bacterium
TATGTATATAATATGCGTAGCACAAGTATTCTTGAGTCTGACCGTTATCTGCCGGTGATGGGATTTAATTCAGAGATGGGTAAATATGAACCCAAGGTATTGATGCAGGATGGCAAAACGGTAATGAATCCTGAAACCGGTTTGCCTGTATTTGCGGAAACAGCCCTCCTTCCCAAGTCGGAGTTTCAAAAAAAACACTCACAATGATGCTGGGGGATTTTACTATTCGTAATATTAATATTAACAAATAATTAACGACCAATGAACAAGGTACTCATTGTAAATGCCTCGAATCTGACCGTCGGCTCATGTCAGGCTTGCTTGTCAAGCGTGAGCCTGAGCCGATTGCTGTAGAAACTATGGAGGCGGCAAAGCAGGTGGTGGCGAAACTGTCACCGGGTGCAGTGATTGTTACGGCAATAAAGTTCCGGCACGGCACTGCAAAGGAGTTAATTAATTGGCTGAAAGAGGAAGGATACAAGTTGATAATTCAAAATTTACACCTAAAACCGTATTAACAAGCTGTATTTGTGAATTTTACAAAACAACAACTTGCTCGAAAATGCTCATGCTCCTGTCGACGCAACGCCAACCGTGCTGTGTCCGCGATGTTGTCAACAACATCCTCGAACAGTTCTTCAAGGCAAACGGATATACATTCGAGGAAGAAATGTAGTCCCATAACTATCGAATTGGATACCCTAACAGGCAATGTCGTTATTCATCAACGGCATTATCCTGAATTGTCATGCACAAATCCGAACTTGCCGCCCTTGACCGCAAGATAACGGCTGAGTTAGCACCAAAACACGATGAGAATGACGGCACAGAGGTTAAGCATGAGCAATCCCAACAGCCAAAACAGAGGTCAATGCTGAAACGATAGTCAATACCGTTAATCTCCACACATCCGATCCTTCGCCGTGAAATAAACCCTCAATGGTGGCTGAACAACAACTACGTTATCCTATGCCGACAAGTGCGCTACGTTATCCAACTCGACATTCCGGAATTTGACAATCCTCAATAGACAGATTAGGCTTCAAGGCTTGGTCTGTCTATTGTTTTTCTATGAGTTGTATAAAATTAACTTAATTATCAATTACACATCTAACAATCAGAGGTATAAGGCTTTCGTATGTCAGAAAATTTTAGTAACTTTGCAGTCAAATATGGCACAATTCAACGTTTTTGAAGATGCAATCGACTTCTCTTTCTGGAAAGAGATTTGCGAGAAGCAAGGTAAACTGCGGCACTTTCGTCGCGGCGACTGTTTCGCGCACACCGGCGAGGTCTTAAGAAATGTTGGTTGGATTGTGTCCGGAGCTTTCAAACACTCCCTCATTGCCAATGGCGGAAATGCCAAAGCCGTCGGTTTCGTTTTTGAGGGTTCAATTCTTGCCAACTATATCAGCGCATTATATAGTAAGAAGATGCCAACGGACATTGTAGCATTGGAAGATTCGGATGTACTCGTTGTTCCTGCGTCTCTTATGCGTGAACGTATCATTCAAGATTCCACTCTGCATATCCGTTTTGCAAATGCCCTGTTTGAGCAGGCCTATGAACATGTGCTGAACGACTACCGTTCCACCCCTGAGCAACGTTTCAAACAGTTGCTTGAACGCTATCCGCGCTTATTGGATATTGTGTCATTAGGTGATATTGCAACATATCTGAATATCTCGCGCCGTCAGTTCCACCGCATACGCGAAAGTATATCTACCGGCAATTCCGACAATAAATAACCCAGGGCTTAAATCTCACTTGCCATAATCATAAAAATCGTCTTTAGTAGCTTATTTTTACTGCTAATGGGACAAATGGCACATTCATCGTCAATTATTCTTCTTACATTTGTGGCATAAAAGATAATTACACATGAAGAAGGATCTGATTACAACTTTGTTACTGACTCTTTCAGCGGTCGTAAGCAACGCTATGCTGAAGGAAAAAATATACTATCTTTCGTATGCTTACGGTCATTAGTGCACCATAGTTGATGATGAAATACTTGATGGCAGAGATAAACATATAAAACTTCTAACATTTTCATAATATGAGATTAATTATATTTTCAATATTGATTTTTGTCGCCGGTTTTTGCCCGGCTAAGAATTACGCACGTGCAGATGTAATGATGAAAGACGGAGCTGTAAAGAAAG
>JAIDNJ010000075.1 GCA_029063895.1 Muribaculaceae bacterium
GGGTTATTGAACAAAAGTTGTTAATTTTGTCATTGATACCAATTACAATACTCTTAAATTCAATATTACTGAAAAATGAAGTATATCTTAATTATAATTTTGGCCTTTACCGGATTTATTGCAGGAGCGGTGAATCCCGATAATAAGTATATCAAGGATCCGGAGGAAGCGATACTTGAGGTCGTTTATAGCCGAAAGGCTATTACTGATACAACAATGAGAGACTCGCGGTTTGCTCTTGATGATGTTATACTGCGTATAGGGAAGAACAAATCTATGTTTTGTGGGGTAAAAAAACTGTGGTCTGATTCATTGTCGGCAGTTAATTATTCGGCTTTTTACCCAATTTTAATTGCTTCGCTGGAAAAAAAAGACTACTTGATAATTGGCCGATATTTGTCATATCTTTACAAAGATTTTCCCAATAAAACTTGTAAGGAATATGAGTATTTTGATATGGAACATTGGAAATATAGCGAGGAATTAAAGATGCCTGAATGGGCTATTACCGATTCAGTGAAGACAATAATCGGGTATGAATGTATCATGGCGACGACCGATTTTAAGGGACGGCAATGGACTGCATGGTTTTCGCCTGAGATTCCTGTTTCTGACGGTCCATGGAAATTACATGGGCTTCCAGGATTGATATTGGAGGCATATGATAAATCTCATGACTATGAATTTGAGGCAAAAGGAATCCGTTCATCCGGTCTTGGATTAGTCGGATATATGGAATATAGGGATTATGTTGAAGTATCTCGAGACGAGCACATGAAAAATTGGTGGAAGTATGAGCATAAAAATATGTCAGCTCAAATTCAGGCGATCTTTGGTGCCAAAACATCAAATAAACCTGTGTCATCAAAGAGAATCCCGAAATATGACCGCGAAGAAATAGATTATGACCACAGTTTGAAATGATATTTAGCAATGCCTGCCACTATTGAGGCCGATCGATCAATTTTATTTGGGTTATTGAACAAAAGTTGTTAATTTTGTCATTGATACCAATTACAATGCATTATGAAACAGTATCTGGATAAAATTATAACGTTTTTCAAGACCCACCGCATTATAGCCACTTTTTTCTATATGTTTGTGGCGCTGTGGGTTATTTGCACTATAGCGATGTATTTCCTCGATGCGTGGACTCATCATGGCGAGCAGGTTCAGGTTCCGTCGGTAAAAGGAATGACATATAGCGACGCTACGGCGGCTTTGCGTGCCGATGATTTTACAGTAGAGATTACCGACTCGATTTTTGATACGTCAATGCGCCCGGGCACCGTGGTGGAGCAGTCGCCGACTCCGGGGGCAAACGTGAAACCGGGTCGCACGGTTTATCTCACTGTAGTCGCCTTCACGCCCAAGATGGTGACGGTGCCTTATTACATGAACACGTCGCTCAGGCAAGGGCGGTCGATGTTTGAGGGAATCGGCATCAAGAATATTCAGATAAGGGAAGTGCCGTCGGAATATAAGGATCTTGTGCTCGGAGCAAAATATAACGGCTTGCCCCTCAATCCCGGAATGAGAATACCGGTTAACGCCGCCGTCACTCTTGAAGTGGGGCAGGGGATTGTGGCCGATGATGAAATGACCGAAGGTGAAACCGATCAAACTTCTGACAACATTGACTGAAAAAATCAATAGCAGTGAGGAACTGTACAAGGATGTCGACGATGATGTTCTTGATGAAGACTCGGTTATAGAGGACGAGAGCGGCGATGGTGCCGAGGCCGAGCTTTATGAGCATTTTAGATTTTTGGCTGAGAAAGGTCAGGCGCTGTTGCGTGTCGACAAGTTTCTGGTGGCCCACATGCAAAAATCATCGCGTAACCGCATCCAGCAGGCTGCCGAGGCGGGTTGTATTCTTGTTAACGGTAAGCCTGTCAAGAGCAATTACCGCGTCAAGCCTTTTGATGTGGTCACCATCGTGATGGACCGTCCTCGATATGAATGCGAGATTATTGCCGAAGATATTCCGCTCGACATCCTGTAAGAGGATGATCATCTGCTGGTGGTCAATAAGCCGCCGGGCCTGGTGGTGCATCCCGGGCACGGAAATTATCACGGCACGCTGGTCAACGCGCTTGCCTATCACTTTCGCAACGATTCGCGTTTTGACGTGAGCGACCCTCGCATGGGGCTGGTCCACCGCATCGACAAAGACACTTCGGGATTGCTCGTCGTGGCCAAAACTCCCGATGCCAAGACTCACCTGGGCAAGCAGTTTTTCAACAAGACTACCAAGCGGGAGTATGTGGCCGTGGTGTGGGGGGCGCCCAATCCGGCCGCCGGTCGCATCGAGGGAAACATAGGCCGCTCGCTGCGCGACCGTCTGCAGATGGCTGTGTTTCCCGACGGCGATATGGGCAAGCATGCCGTCACCCATTACGAGACAATCGAACAGCTCGGATATGTTTCGGTGGTGAAGTGTGTGCTTGAGACGGGCCGCACCCATCAGATACGTGTCCACATGAAGTACATAGGCCATCCGCTGTTAAACGATGCCCGATATGGCGGCGATAAGATACTGCGCGGAAACACATCGTCGAGCTATGCCCGTTTTGTGGCAAATTGTTTTGAGATTTGCCCGCGACAGGCGCTTCATGCCCGCACGCTCGGGTTTGTGCATCCGGCCACGGGCAAGGAGATGTTTTTCGAGTGTCCGGTACCCGACGACATGACAGCCATGATTGAGCGCTGGCGCAATCTCAATCGCGGCTGATTTGATAAATTTATTTTAAATTTGTTTAAAGCGAGCAGGCAATCTCGTCAATCTCTTTGAGCCAGATTGACGAGGAGGCATCTGACGGCATGCGCCAGTCGCCGCGCGGTGACAGGGTGACGCTACCCACTTTGGGCCCGTCGGGCATACAGCTGCGCTTGAACTGCTGGGTGAAGAACCGGCGGGTGAAGGTGCGCAGCCAGCGAAGGATAGTAGTGTCGTCATATTTCCCGTCAAAAGCCTGACGCGCGAGGAAAAAGATCGATCGCGGCGAGCGTCCGAATCGCAGGAAATGATAGATGAAGAAGTCGTGGAGCTCGTAAGGGCCTACAAGGTCTTCGGTTTTCTGGGTTATGTTTCCTTTTTCGTCGGCCGGGATAAGCTCGGGACTGATGGGGGTGTCAGTGATGTCAAGGAGGATCCGTCGTGTTTCGTCGTCGGCTTTGTTGGCAAAGTAGATTACAAGTGAGCGGATAAGTGTTTTGGGAACTCCCGCGTTGACGCCATACATTGACATGTGGTCACCGTTGTAGGTTGCCCAGCCGAGGGCGAGCTCGCTCAGGTCGCCGGTGCCGACAACCATTCCGCCGGCCTGATTGGCGAGGTCCATGAGCAGGTAGGTGCGCTGGCGGGCCTGTGAGTTTTCATATGTGGTGTCGTGGTTGGCTGGATCGTGGTTGATGTCCTTGAAGTGCTGGTTGACGGCTGGTGCAATCGAAATCTCGCGATGGGTGATTCCAAGCGCTTTCATCAGCCCGACAGCGTTGTCGCGGGTACGTCCTGTTGTGCCGAACCCGGGCATCGTGACACCGAGGATGCCTTTACGGTCGAGGCCGAGACTGTCAAAGGTAGCTGCCGCCACAAGGAGGGCGAGGGTTGAGTCGAGTCCGCCCGACACGCCTATGACAACCGATTTGGTGTGAGTGGCATCGAGACGACGGGCAAGACCGCCTACCTGAATATTGACTATTTCAGAACAACGGTCGTCGAGTGTTGTTCCTTTTGGCACGAACGGCATGGGGTCGAGCGAACGTTTGAGAAGTCGGTTGTCGTCGTTTCCGTGTCGCGGAGAGAGCTTCACTACCTGATAGTCGGGCGACAGGCGGGACTCAAACGATGATTTATACATGCGGTCGTGGTTGAGAGCGTCGATGTCGATATCTGATACAACCCATTGGTTGCCCCGTTGCCAGCGTTGATTTATGTTGAGGATGTTGCCGTTCTCGGCGATAATGGTTTTGCCGTCAAAAACAAGGTCGGTCGTTGATTCGCCATATCCGGCCGACGCATAGACGTAGGCGGCGATAGTGCGACCCGACTGTTGAGCGACAAGATTTTTAATGTATTCATATTTCCCCGCCACCGAGTCGGATGCCGACAGGTTGACAAGTATCTGGGCACCGTTGACAGCCTGATAGGATGACGGGGGAATTGGAGTCCACAGGTCCTCACATATCTCGATTCCGATTTTTACATCGCCATATTGTAGCAGAATGTCACCGGCGGGGATTTGACTGTCGCCTATGGTTATGGACCCCGGTTTTATAACGAACGGCTCAAACCAACGTTTTTCATAAAACTCGCCATAGTTCGGTAGATTTTTTTTACCGGTAACGACGACAATTTGTCCGTTTTGAATCGAGACGGCACAATTGTATAATTTACCGTCGATGCGAATAGGGGCCCCCACGATAAAAGCTGTAGAGCATCCGGCGGTGTCATGAGCAAGTTTAAGTAGCCCGGTTTCGACAGAATCGAGCAGTCGGGAATTTTGAAAAAGGTCGCCACAGGTGTAACCTGTAACCGAGAGTTCGGGAAAGACGGCCACATCGACCCCGTCGGTGTCAAGCTGTTTTACAATATCGATAATGTTGTTGACATTAGCGTCGGTATCGGCAAGAAAAACTTGCGGTGAAACGGCAGCAGTTCTTAAAAAATTGCGTATCATAACGGTCGGATGAGAAATTTTTGACGAAGTTACATAAAAAAACTCATATTAAAGCAAAAAAATTTGGCTATGACGAAAAAAATAGCTTACTTTGCACTCTGTTTTGTGGACCGTCGTATTTTAGCCCGTAATAATGATGCACTGACAGGCTTTTCGGCATGGTCGCTTCTCTCGGAACGCTAAAAATTAAAGTAACAAAATAATTATAAACCAAAGCCAT
>JAIDNJ010000076.1 GCA_029063895.1 Muribaculaceae bacterium
TGATAACCGCGTGACTCACCGGCGACCTGCTCGGTCGAGTCTGATCCCTCTGATGTGGCCGGAGCGGGTTTATGCTCTCCGTAATTAACTTTTTCGTAACGTGGCGCTGAGCCCTCGCCGGGCACAAAACCGGAACGCGGCTGGCCGATTCTTGGTCTTTTAGGTCTTTTTTCTTCGTTCTCCATAATGCTTACATGGTTTGTTTGGTTTGCCTCGCGGCTTTCCTTAAAGTTGTTTTGATTTACTGATTATTAAAATATAGATCTGTTATCGCTTGTTATGTTGAAGTGACAATCAATATCCGGTATAGGTGTGGGGCGACAGGCGTCGCAGCTCTTCCTTGACCTCGTCGCTCACCTCGAGAGTCTCTATAAACGAGGCGATTGACTCGGCAGTCACGCCGGTATTGACACGGGTGAGCTGCTTGAGAGTCTCATAGGGATTGGGATAACCCTCGCGACGCAGGATGGTCTGGATTCCCTCGGCCACCACGCTCCACATCGAGTCGAGATCGCGGTTGATGGCATCCTGATTGAGGATGAGCTTGTTGAGCCCTTTCATTGTCGATTTGATCGAAATCATCATGTGGGCCATTGGCACACCGACGTTTCTCAACACGGTAGAGTCGGTGAGGTCGCGCTGGAGTCGCGAAATGGGGAGCTTGGTCGACAGATGGGAGAGCACGGCGTTGGCGATACCGAGGTTACCCTCGCTGTTTTCAAAGTCGATGGGATTGACTTTGTGGGGCATCGCTGACGAACCCACCTCGCCGGCCTTGATTTTTTGCTTGAAATATTCCATCGAAATATACATCCAGATGTCGCGGTCAAGGTCGATCATGATAGTGTTGATGCGACGCATGGCGTCAAAAATACCGGCCATGTTATCATAGTTGCTGATCTGGGTGGTATAGGCCTCGCGCTCGATATTCAGATTCTCGGCAAGGAAACGGTTGGCAAAGTCGAGCCAGTCAATCGAGGGATAGGCAGCAAGATGGGCGTTGAAGTTACCGGTGGCCCCGCCAAATTTACCGCTGACGTGACACTTGTCAAGCTCACCGAGCTGTTGCTCGAGACGATAGGCAAAGACCTTCATCTCCTTGCCCAGACGGGTGGGCGACGCCGGCTGACCGTGGGTCTTGGCAAGCATCGGTATATCTTTCCACTCATCGGCACGCGCGTTGAGAAAGTCGATAAGCTCTACCAGAGCGGGACGATAAACCTCGCGGATAGCGTCGGCAATCGACATCGGCACCGATGTATTGTTGATATCCTGAGAAGTGAGGCCAAAATGGATAAACTCCTTGTAGGCAGCCAGGCCGAGGCGGTCAAAATGCTCTTTCAACAAGTATTCCACCGCCTTGACATCGTGGTTGGTCACTTTTTCAATTTCTTTTACACGCATGGCATCTTCCACCGAAAAATCACGGTAGATGTCGCGCAGGCGTTCAGTCATGTCGGCAGGGAAATCGGCAAGATTGCCGAGTGGCAGGCGTGTGAGAGCGAGAAAGTACTCAACCTCGACCTTCACGCGATAGCGTATCAAGGCATATTCTGAAAAATATCGGTCAAGCGATTCAGTTTTATCGCGGTAGCGGCCATCAACGGGCGATACAGCGGTTAAAGGAGTCAAAATCATTTTGGTAAAATATCAAAATTTGTAACGTGATAAGTTTTATTAAGCAGGGTTGTAAAATCTATCCCTATTTGTTTTTGCAAAGATAATACCAAACCGTCTAAAAGGCAAATTTTTTTCACACAGTTTCACTTTTTATTTATTTTTTGACATTAATAATATGTGAAAGGCGTTTGTCAAGCACTAAAACTTGCATCTTCCAATTTTTAGCATTACATTTGTAACGAATCTCCAATCAATCGCTTTACAAGTCATAAGTGATAATAATTCGAAGTCGTTATCTCATGAAAAAGTTGATTCTTATTGCCATGATAATCCCTTCTTTTGTCATGTTTGGCAAAAGAAGTAAAACTGACTTGGAATATATGCCTATTGACAAGGCCCGATATAAGGTGGTCTATCAAATGAACTTTATCGAAGACACAGTCAAGCGTAAAATAAATGACACCTACGCAACTTTATTGATTGGTGACTCTATAGTAACTTATGGAGACAAGCATAAAATTGATAGCGATTCAGTATCTTATACCTACCGTAAGCAAAATAATGGTAAAAAACTGAATCCAATGCAGCTATTATCTACTATTATGGGAGTGAAATTTACCCACCAGATATATCTCAACTATCCTCGTCGGGATAGCCTGACCGTTACGGCTTCGATTGTGGGTAGCAAATGTTATACCGAATCTCGCCCTGTACAAAACTGGACAGAAACAGGACGATCTAAAACAATTTTTGATTTAAATTGCAAGGAAGCCGTGTGCAGCTATCGAGGCCGTGATTATATCGCCTACTATTGCCCTGACATACCTTTAAGCTACGGCCCTGACGTATTTGGCGGATTACCGGGCTTGATAATGGAGCTTCATGACGGTAAGCAAGAATATGCGTGGAATCTTGTCGGGTTTGAGCCGTGCAATTATGGACATGAAATTACAATCAATATGAAAGATGTCCAAAAGCTATCGCGCGAAGAATTTCGTGCCGCCGATTTACACTACAAACAGAATCCATGGCTTGCCTTTCCCGATGCTCCTATGGCACGTAAATTCAAGCCAAAGCCCTACAATCCGGTTGAAAAATACTGAAATTTATAATACTTCATATCATCTTTCCACCCAATCATCTTACACTTCATTTTTATGAGAATATTGCTATCATTACTAATCAGTTTTATTGCTTTTCCCTTATTTGGTAAAAGCAATAAAATCGATCCCGAATGTACACCTATCGACCGCGCTCGATACAAAGTAGTGTATACCTTAAATTTCATTGAGGACACTATTAATCGTAAGATTAAGAACGCTACCACAATGCTTCTCATCGGTGACTCCATATCGATTTACGGCGATAAGTGTCTTCTTGATAGTGATTCTGTAGGATATGATTTCCGACGTTTAAACAACGGCGAAAGACCTGGCCCGATGGAGATTCTTCCCTTTATTTCCAACATCAAATTTACATACTCTATTTATAAAGGATATCCAGAAAAAAACACGATAACAAAACATGATAATTTAGTGGGAATAAAATGTTATAAGGAATCCATTCCTAAACAAAATTGGATTGATACTGGTCGTTCAAAGAATATTCGTGGCTTAAATTGTAAAGAAGTTGTGAGCAGCTATCGTGGCCGAGATTATGTCGCCTACTATTGCCCCGACATTCCATTAAGCTATGGTCCTGATGTTTTTGGCGGATTACCGGGCCTAATAATGGAACTTCAGGACGGCAAACTGGAATATGTGTGGAATATTGCAGGATTTGAAACATGTGACTATGATACTGACCATACTATAACGATAAATCTGAAGGATTCAGAATGGATATCACGTGACAAATACCGTGACGTTGAATTAAATTTTAATAATAATCCGTGGCTTCTCAATCCCAATGATGAAAATCTAAAAAAATTTGCGAAGCCTAAACCTTACAATCCGGTTGAAAAATATTAATTATCTACCAAAGCATTGTTTAACCCAATTACTCAACATATAAATATGATTAATATACAAATCAATCAAATACCTCTTCCAAAGTTTATATATAGTATTAATCCATAATTATTAGTGTTTTTAAATTATTTGACTCATTTCTTAATTTCTTATCCAAAAAGTTTTGGTATGAAAAAAAAATGACTAACTTGCAGCCGAAATAATTCAAAACACGAGTTATTAAACCAATATATTGTCAAACATTTAAAGGGAAACACGTCTATGAAAAAATTTCTCATATCATTTCTTGCTATAATTTGTCTTTACTCGTTTGCCTCGGCTCAACGCA
The DNA here is from genome assembly GCA_029063895.1 of Muribaculaceae bacterium. Classification (GTDB taxonomy): domain Bacteria; phylum Bacteroidota; class Bacteroidia; order Bacteroidales; family Muribaculaceae; genus CAJUPY01. The sequence continues at coordinate 3,919 of JAIDNJ010000076.1, forward strand.
TCGAGATTTTTGGCGGATATTCATACGGATCACTGGTCGGAAAATTACCGGGGCTCACAGCGCCTTTTGATAATGCCGTTAATGCTGATATGATTGTAGAAAATCAAGATCAAACCGGCGCATTAACATTAGGAGTCAATGCTCGAATTTTAGGCAATTTGTCAATTGGTTTATCCTGGACCGGAATTACAAACTCCACATACCCGCTTCATTATAGAGGTAGTGACACATATGACTATGTTAAGCAGAGCTCCAATACCATTATGTTTAACATTAAATATGAATGGCTTAAATTTTGGAAATTAAGATTATATTCACGAGCCGGTATAGGTGGAATTTTCTTTTCAGACCCAAAATTTGAAGGAAACTGGTTACCGGACCATCTTGATAACTATACCTGGCCCGACGGTAAACCCGAATCGTGCAAACGTGTTGCATGGCAAGCATCGTTGGTAGGCGTTGAATTTAGACCTGTCAAATGGGTCGGTGTCTTTGCCGAGGGCGGTCTCGGTCGACAGGGCGCTCTTTTGGCCGGTCTGAAAGTTTTTCTATAACAAGGTTGTAACATCATGATTTCTTTAAATAATTGCAGCCGCATTATAGCGGCTGCGCTCTTCTTTACTCTTTCTTTTGTTTCAATTATGGCGGCTACGGCCGACCATATCACCGGCCGGGTGACCGATGAAAAAGACGGATCCCCTATCGCCGGAGCTGCCGTGATGATTGGTATAAAAGGGGTGGTGACCAATGCCGACGGGTATTACTCGATGCCGTTGCCCGACAAAAAATCAGGTAACGTCG
>JAIDNJ010000077.1 GCA_029063895.1 Muribaculaceae bacterium
GCAGGGATCGTAAATCTGGAAATGCTTTCCCACAGTATTCACTTCCGCTTCTCGACCGTGCATGACGAGAGTAACGAGCAGACGCACTACTTCACGCGGAGTGTAGAACTGACCGGCTTTAGTGTTGGTCGTCTCCTTTGACTTACGGATAATGATTTCAAAGATAGTACCCATCATGGCGTTATCCACCTTGTCGGGATGGAGGTCGGCGTTATTGACAAAACTTTCCGTCACCTGAAAGAGCAGATCGTTACGGTCGAGACGAGAATAGATTCGGGTAATGTCTCCGTTCTCTCCATCCTCTTGTGTAAAGGCAAGAAGGATATCACGTACATTCTTAGTAAAACCGTCAAGATACGCCTTGAAATTGTCGGACAGCATCTTCGGCTGAGCCAAGAGCTTGTTGAGTGACAGGCCTGATGTGTTGAAGAATGTGAGACCGTTGCGACGCATAAGGGCCTGAAGCATTATTTCCTTCTTTTCATCGGGAAAAGCACGGTATTGCTCATAGAGTTCTTCATACCTATCCTGCAACACACAATCGAGACGACGCAGAAGAGTAAACGGTAGAATCACGTTCTCCACTTCCGTATCATCATAGACACCACGGATAATCTCCTTGATGTTCCAAATCATTCCGGCTAATTCCTGTTCTGTCATATCTTATATTATATGTTGTTTTACAATGCAAAGTTACAAAAAATATATTCAACTTATATGAACCTATTGTAAATATTTTAGGTAGAAGCCTGTTTCTATGAGATTTTACCTGATTATTCTCATAAAAAATCAAAATTCATACTCCTCCAATGCCCTCTGTAGTCTTCCTTTCATTTCCTCACGTAAAAATTTAGGAGATATAACCTTTATGCCGTCTCCGTAAGAAAGCAGAAGCTGTTTAAGTTCATAATTGATGTATAACTCAACCTCAATTTCAACTCCTTGGTCATCTTTCGCCTTAATTTTTTGTGTTTCATGAATAGGCTTCGTCTCTATATACGGGAATAAGCCACTACGAACCTTCAGACGCACAATATGCTTTTTCTCCTCCAGCGGTTTAGTCACACCAATCATATCGGTAAAATAATCATCGTTAAAATCAATAGAATCGTTAGCACGATATGATACCCCCTCCATACTTTCAATGCCCTCGATTCGATCGAAGGCAATAGTGGATACAGTTTCAAATCCTTCCGTAATACCTAAAAGAAACCATCTATTATTGTATTCCTTTATATAATAAGGGTGGACAATCATTGTCTTAACAGCAGCGTCCTTAAAGCTTTTATACAGAATCTTTAAAACCTCTTTATTACTGATTGCAGATAATAAGCGAGAAAAGTATTCTCTACCTACCAGATACTTATTCTCATCGAATCCTACGACACGCTTTCCATCAGGATCAATATTTAAGGATAACTTGAACCTCTCCATAAAGGATTTAAGCCATTCCATCTGTGGCATTCCCTCAAATTGAGAAAGTATCGCCATACACTGAGAAAGTTGTCCTAATTCATCATCATTGAATTGAAGTTTATATATAGAGGAGTTGCTATCCTCATAGGCATACGTTTTGTTCCTTCCTGATTTATTTTCAACAATAGTGACATTTGGATAAGTACTGTCTATATAGCGAAGATCATTTCTTATCGTATTTAGTGCGGTTACCGGCTCATACCCATGAAACTCTAATTCTTTACTAACTTCTTCCATAAGCATGACAGTGGAATATCCCCCTCTTCGAAGACAGCGGTCAAGCACCTTATAACGAATATCTGAACTTTTTGTATTTGGCATGATGTTAAAATTTTTCAGGCAAAGTTAATAAAATTTCCAATAGGTTCAAATAGATTGAACCAAATCAAACTAATTTTGCACTCACGAGGATTAAATCCCCCTCGTTTGATATTATGAAAAAGGTATTTTCACTTATGTTGCTACTCGCAACTATGATGGTCTTCCTTCCATCCTGTTCTAAGAATAATGACGAACCAGAAGACATCAAGACTCAGATGATTGGTACATGGGATGCCACATCTGTAAAATTCAGTGACTCGGATTGGGTTGACATCACGAACTATCCGAGCATGGCGCTTTCTATCACATTCAACAAGGATGGAAGCTACTCAGGGCGTGGAGCTCTCGGCAATGGTTCAGGAACCTATACGGTATCAGGCCGAACCATCAAGACCTATGTAGGAGGAGATCTTTACGGGACTTATTATGTCAATTCTATATCAGGAAACAAGGCTGAGCTGAAACTTACAATGGGGTCAACGAGTATGGATATAAGAGCAACCAAAAGATAATTATATAATATCATGAAAAAGATTCTATTGATCTTGATCGCTACCTTCTCGCTGCTTCCAGTAAAGGCACAAGACAATACTTTCGGAGGAGGATACAGAGGTTTCGCAGATGTGGGATATACCATTGGTGTCGGTGATTACGACTTTGGGCGCTTTGAAGTCAGCACGACACATGGTTATCAGGTAAACCCCTATTTCTTTGTTGGTGGAGGTATTGGATTCCACTTCATGTCTTCATATGAGACAAAAGGAATGGATATTCCACTTGACAAGCGTGATTCCAAAGTAAGCATACCAATCTTTGCTGATTTCCGTGGGACATTCTCAAAGAGGAAATTCGCACCTTTCGCTGACCTTAAACTCGGCTACTTTGTAACAAACCATGACGGCTTCTATGGGAATGTCCGTGCCGGCTGCCGAATGGCCTTAAAAGGTAAGCAGGGACTATCCATGTCAATCGGCTACACCTATGAGAAGCTGGAGTTCCAAACATTTAGCCGTTTCAACAACACGACCAGCATGAATTATACCCGGACACCCCGCAAACTCGACTGCGAGGGAATCTCCATCAAACTCGGTTACGAGTTCTAGTCTGTGAGCCAAGAATCTCCTGTCTTGTCAGTCAGTCTGACAGACAGGATCTTTTGGCACGGAATTTGCTTGTATTACAGAATATAAG
>JAIDNJ010000078.1 GCA_029063895.1 Muribaculaceae bacterium
ATGCCAATAGTGTGGTAGACAAAAAAGACTATCCCTATCACTAGCAAACAGCCCAACCTCAGCAGGAGTCAAAGCCCGCGCCGGTCAAAGCCGAGCCTAAACCTCAGCCCAAGCCCGAGCCTAAACCTGAGCCTAAGCCCGAAGTTAAGCCCGAACCTAAACCGGTAGCCGAACCCCAGCCCAAAGCCGAACCTGCTCAGACCGAAGAAGAAATCTTCACTCTCAAATCAGAAAAAGCAGCAGGTCCCTCTCTCAATATCGTGGGCAAAATCGACCTTGAGTCTATCAATCAGTCGACTCGACCCAAAAAGAAATCTAAAGAAGAGCGTCGCAACGAGCGTAACAACAAAGCCGCTGCTACAGCTTCGGCACAGGGCGGCGGTGACCGCAAAAAACGCAAACGTATCGGCGGCAAAGAAAAAGTCGATATCGAAAAAACCGCCGCTCAAAACGATAACAACCACAGTGGCCGCGGTTCAAAAGGCAATGGTGAAGAACGCTCAAACGGCGGTGGCAACAAACGTCGCGGTGAGGAACGCCGTGAGAAGGCACCGCGTCCCGAACGCGCAAAACGCCCCGTACACACCGAGGTAAGCGAGGAAGACGTTCAGCGTCAGGTTAAAGAAACTCTCGCCCGTCTCACCTCAAAAGACAAAGGCCAGAAAAAAGGCGTTAAGTGGCGCAAGGAAAAACGCGAGATGATCGCCAACCGCGAGCGCGAAGTGGCCGAACAGGAAGCAGCCGAAAGCAAAATCCTCAAACTCACCGAGTTTGTAACCGCCAACGACCTTGCCTCGATGATGGATGTACCCATCAATCAGGTCATCGCCACCTGTATGAACCTTGGTGTGATGGTGTCTATCAACCAGCGACTCGATGCCGAGACAATCAACATCGTTGCCGAGGAATTTGGTTTTGAAACCGAATATGTATCGGCCGAGGTAAGCGAAGCCATCCAAAACGAAGAGGACGCCGAGGAAGATCTCGTTTCTCGTCCGCCAATCGTCACCGTCATGGGACACGTTGACCACGGTAAGACATCTCTCCTCGACTATATCCGCAACGCCAACGTTATAGCCGGCGAAGCCGGTGGTATCACCCAGCACATCGGTGCCTACAATGTGAAGCTCCCCGACGGACGCCATATCACATTCCTCGACACCCCGGGTCACGAAGCATTCACTGCCATGCGTGCTCGTGGTGCCAAGGTCACCGACCTCTGTATCATCATTGTGGCAGCCGACGACAGCGTCATGCCCCAGACAGTCGAAGCAATCAACCACGCATCGGCCGCAGGCGTTCCCATCGTCTTTGCCATCAACAAGATTGACAAGCCCCACGCCAATCCCGAGAAGATCAAGGAAGAACTTGCAGCCATGAACTATCTCGTCGAGGACTGGGGTGGCAAATACCAGTCACAGGACATCTCGGCAAAAAAAGGCATCGGTGTCAGCGAGCTTATGGAAAAAGTCCTTCTCGAAGCCGAAATGCTCGACCTCAAGGCCAACCCCAACCGCAACGCGACCGGTTCGATTATCGAGTCGAGTCTTGACAAAGGCCGCGGCTACATCGCTACAGTCCTTGTACAGAACGGTACGCTCAAAGTCGGCGACACTATTCTTGCCGGTACACATTATGGCAAAATACGCGCTATGTTTAACGAGCGTAACCAGCGCATCAAACAGGCCGGTCCCGCCGAGCCCGCCCTCATCCTCGGTCTTAACGGCGCTCCCACCGCCGGTGACACTTTCAACGTGATGGACACCGATCAGGAAGCCCGCGAGATTGCCACCAAACGCGAGCAGCTCCAGCGCGAGCTCGGTCTCCGCACCAAAAAGATGCTCACCCTCGAGGATATCGGCCGCCGTCGTGCAATCGGCAACTTCAAGGAACTCAACATCATCGTCAAGGGTGACGTTGACGGTTCTATCGAGGCCCTCTCCGACTCGCTCATAAAACTCTCTACTGAAGAAATTCAGGTCAACGTCCTCCACAAGGCCGTCGGCGAGATTTCAGAGAGCGATGTAACACTTGCCGCCGCCTCTGACGCCATTATCATCGGATTCCAGGTGCGCCCCTCCCAGGCAGCTCGCCGCGAAGCCGAACGCGAGGGAGTCGAGATTCGTCTCTACTCGGTTATCTATCAGGCTATCGAAGAAGTCAAGGACGCCATGTCGGGCATGCTTGCTCCCGAAATCAAAGAAGAGGTCATCGGCTCGGCCGAAGTCCTCGAGACCTACCATATCTCCAAAGTCGGCACCATCGCCGGCGCCATTGTCCGCGAGGGCAAAATCAAACGTGGTTGCAAGGTACGTCTTATCCGCGACGGTATCGTGCGCTACACCGGCGACCTCGGCTCGCTCAAACGCTTCAAGGACGACGTCAAGGAAGTTCTTTCGGGCTATGACTGCGGTCTCTCAATTGCAGGTTACAACGACCTTAAGGTAGGCGACTTTATCGAAGGCTTTGAAGAAGTCGAGGTAAACCGCCAGCTTTAAAAAATACAACCTACCGCGTTGATTGCTCACATCAACATAGGATCAAACATCGGCGACCGTCTCGGGATCATTACCCGGGCGGTTGCTTGTGTTCTTGACCTTTCCGATTTGGGTGTAGGACGCTTTTCCACCCCCGTTACCTCTCATCCACAAGGGTTTGAATCGCCCAATGACTTTATCAATGTCGGGGTCGAGGTAGCTACGTCGCTATCTCCGGTCGATTTGATTCACAGCCTTCAGGCAATCGAGAAAAAGATCGCACCGGCACCCCACCGCGATGCCGACGGCAACTACATAGACCGCGCGCTCGACATCGACCTCATTTGCATCGACGACCTCGTTATCGACATTCCCGGGCTGACCATACCTCACCCGCGCATGTCCCAACGCGAGTTTGTTCTCAGACCTCTCAACCGTCTATCGCCGTCGTGGCGACACCCCGTTACCGGTCTCACACCATCCGACATGCTGTCGCTTATCCCTTCCAATAAGAACAAAACTAAAAAAAACAGAAAAAATGGATAACTTCACCTACTGTTCACCAACACGATACATTTTTGGTAAAGACACCGAAAGTCAAGCCGGACAACTCACCATCGGCATGGGCAGCAAAAATGTCATGCTCGTCTATGGTCATGGATCGGTCGTGCGTTCCGGTCTACTTGACCGTGTGAAAAAATCACTCGATGAAGCCGGCGTCACCTATACCGAACTCAGCGGCATCGACCCCAATCCCACCGATGACCGCGTCTATGAAGGCATTGACATCGCCCGTAAAAAATCAATCGACGGTCTTGTCGCAGTCGGTGGCGGCTCGGTAATCGACACCGCAAAAGCCATCGCCCTCGGCGTGCCCTATCAAGGAGACTTCTGGGACTTCTTTGCAGGCAAGCTCAAAGCCGAGACAGCTCTACCGGTCGGGACCGTCCTCACGATTCCGGCGGCCGGAAGCGAAGGATCGGGCAACTGCGTCATCACACGCAAGGAAGGTCTTCACAAAATCAGCCTGCGCACCGACTTTGCCCTCCGTCCCAAATTTGCCATTCTCAACCCTGAACTCACCGTTACCCTTCCTCCGAACCAGACCGCTGCCGGCATCGCCGACATGATGGCTCACATCATGGAGCGTTACTTCTCGCCTACCACCGATGTCGAGGTCACTGACCGTATCTCGGAAGGCATTCTCAAGGCCATCATCGAGGAAGCACCCAAAGTGATCGCCAATCCTGACGACTATCAGGCCCGCGCCAACATCATGTGGGCCGGTACAATGGCTCATAACGGCATCTGTGGATGCGGCCGCGTCGAAGACTGGGTTTCCCACGCTATGGAACACGAGATAAGCGCCGTCTATGGAGTCACTCATGGAGCAGGCCTTGCTGTTGTTTTCCCCGCATGGCTCACCTTCATGGCCAACCATGCCCCGACCAAACCGGCCCAGTTTGCCCGCCGTGTGTTTGGCATCATCAACCACGATGACAAGTCGGCTGCCCTTGAGGGAATCACCGCCCTGCGCGGCTTCTACCTCTCGCTCGGTCTCCCCGTGAGCTTCGGTATGCTCGGCATCGCCACACCCGACATCGATCTTCTTGTAAAGAAACTTCATGAAAACAAAGGCGAGGTCATCGGCGGCTACTACCGTCTGACCCAGGCCGACACCTATGAGATATACAAAATGATGGTCAACGGCGAAATCTGACCGTTCATTTTTACCTGCTTATATCCTGTTTAAATTACACATGAAGGCGGTGTGTCAAAATCGACACACCGCCTTCATAACATTTGTCCCATCACCTAACCTTTCATCGGCGATGAGGCAATATATAACCGCGGTCACCGGGACGCAAAGAACCGACGCCCGACTTTCGCGACGAATTATAATTTTCGACCCACGTGCCGATAGCATTACCAAGCAAATCGCCTATCCACGACCCCACATCTATTCCGATTTTTGAACCTTTCATAGAAAAGTAGGGCATAATCACAGGTCTCATCTCCCAGCGGTTGTTATAGGGTACATACCCGGCCGACACACCGGTCGTTAAACCAAAACCGTCACTAATCCTCACATCCACAACACCGCCAAACGACGAGAACGGCGCATACCCCAACATCCCCGGGGTCATCAGCCGGTTGTTCAAGCGGGTGTAATAGTTGCCAAACAGTGTCACACTCACCCGGTCAGATGCATGATATGTGATTGCACCCCCAATGCCATATTG
>JAIDNJ010000079.1 GCA_029063895.1 Muribaculaceae bacterium
TGTCGCCTTTGTCCCATAGGCGGGCGGAACGACTGGAGAGCTAATCTGCTTGATAATCGGCAAGAGCCCGTCTTACATTTTCAGGTATGTTGAACGATTGGCTGAAACGGGCGATTTCCGGATTGACAAAGATGTCGCGGTCTCGTAGAGCCGATCGAAGAGTCATCCCTTCGAGTGATCGGCAACGGCTGAGTGCAACATATGTCTGACCACCGGTAAAAGCGCCACGGCCAAGGTCTATGATAACATTATTGAATGTCAGTCCCTGGCTTTTATGTATTGTCAGGGCCCATGCCAGACGTACCGGATACTGAATATAGCTTCCGAGTTCAATCTCGTCGACACGGCGTGTGTCTTCATTGAATACATATTTGATGTTGGACCATCGTTCCGGTTCAAGTATGTGTCGGTCTCCGTTTTCAAGCTCTATTTCAAGTTTGTCCTCGGTTGCCATTGTGACTTTACCGAGTGAGCCGTTATACCAGCGGTGCTCAAAGTCATTACGGACAAAAACTACCTGAGCGCCAAGTTTCAGTACCAGTTTTGCTGGAACTGGTAGCGCAGTCTCGGGAAAATCGCCTTCAGTTATTCCGGTATAGGTTATCTCCGGGAAGTTGATTTTTGCAAGATGCTTTTCATTGATTGCATTGACCATGTCGCGTTGAGAGGCGAGTGTCATTACAAAACCGTCGGCCGGCGCCGATGTTACATCGGGGTTGAATCTTGAGTTTATGGCTTGAATGTCACTTTGCTGAGGTTTTCCAACTCGTATACGGTCAAGTATATTGACAAAAGCTGTGTCGCTCTGTCGGTAACACTTTATCAACTCGATTGGGATTACCTGAAAGTCTTTGAACGCATTGGCCGAGAAGAAAAATAGGTGTCGGTAGGCGTTGCGGAGTATCTCGCGCGCATCGCCGGTAGCAACCGGTTCGAGCTGGAATATATCGCCTACAAGCAACATCTGTATTCCTCCAAACGGTAACCTCATGTTGCCGGTATAGACACGCAGGATACGATCGATAATGTCGATTACGTCGGCTCGTACCATTGATATTTCATCAATTACAATCAGTTTGAGCTTACGTATAAGCTGAATTTTGGAACGATTGTATTTGAAACGCTGTCTTATTCGTGACACCGAAAAGTCGGGGTCATCGGGAAGTATAGGTTTGAGCGGAAGCTGAAAAAACGAGTGTAGCGTGACACCGCCGGCATTGACCGCAGCCACGCCTGTCGGTGCGAGCACCACATGTGGTTTACGGGTGTTCTCGGTGATGTAACGAAGGAATGTAGATTTACCCGTTCCTGCCTTACCGGTGAGAAAGACGCTTCGGTTGGTGTGGTTGACCAGTTGCCAAACTTGCTGAAACTCATTGTTGTCCAGGTCTATATCTGACATAGGCTGTCGGGCATTTTTTTCGTTTTTATCAGCTGACATTGAAGTAATCGGTTGTAAAGTAATAAGTCAAAAAGAACCGCCGCTGCCGACAGTCATTCTGAGCTTGTCAGAGACCACAGGCCGCGGCGGCTTTATTTAAAAAGGTGGGTATTGTTATTTCTCGCCCATAGGATATTTGATTTCGAGTTTTGCCTCGGGAGCTTTTGGGTCAAGACCATATTTGCGCATGAGTGCGTCGGGAGTAGGTTTGTGACCGCGGAACTTGACAAACAATTCCATCGGGTCTTCCGAACCTCCTTTTTCAAGGATGTTTGTGCGGAACGAGTCGGCTGTCTTGCGGTCAAAGATTCCGTTCTGAGCAAAGAGGTCAAAACCGTCACAGTCAAGAACTTCGGCCCACATATATGTGTAGTAGCCCGATGCATACTGTTCGCCGCCAAAGATGTGTTTGAAATATGTGCTGTGGTAGCGGTATTCAACTTCCGATGGTGCACCAAGATCGTCAACGACTTTCTGCTCAAATGCGTTGATGTCGATGTCGCCGTCGGGGTTAAGCTGACCATACTGCATGTCGAGCCATGCGGCAGTGATGCGTTCAGCCATATGGAAGCCCGAACCATGAGTTGAGGCAGCTTCGAGTTTGTCAATAAGTTCCTGAGGTATTACCTCGCCGGTCTGGTAGTGGTGAGCATATACTTTGAGGAGCTCAGGTTCAAAAGCCCAGTGTTCGTGAATTTGAGAGGGGAGTTCTACAAAGTCGCGGTCTACTGCTGTTCCCGACTGAGATTTGTAGCGGGCGCGTGAAAGCATGCCATGGAGACCGTGCCCAAATTCGTGGAACATTGTTTCTACTTCATCAAGGGTGAGAAGCGACGGCATGTCTTCGGTAGGTGCTGTAAAGTTACCTACATTAAAGTTGATGGGGCGGATATCATTACCGTTCTCATCGACATATGAGGCTTTGAACTTGCTTGCCCATGCACCCTGACGTTTTGATGCACGAGGGTGATAGTCGGTCATGAAAATGGCCACATGCTTGCCGTTTTCGTCACGCATGTCATATACTTTGACTTCAGGATTGTATTTGGGAGCGTCGGGGAGTTCGGTAAAGGTCACGCCATAGAGACGGTTGGCCATGGTGAAAATACCTTTGCGCACCGAGTCAACACAGAAGTAGGGACGTAGGTCGTTCTCGTTGAGATTATATTTATCGGCACGTACTTTTTCCGAGTAATAGTAATAGTCCCATGGCTGAATTTTGAAGCCGAGGCCTTCGCGGTCGACAATCTGCTGCATTTCGGCAACTTCCTCATTGACCTTCTTGACGGTAGGACCCCACATTTTTTTCATAAGCTCCTGAGCTGCCTGAGGAGTACCCGCCATTACGCGGCTGGTCATGTATGTTGCATAGTCGGGATATCCGAGCAGTTTTGCTTTGGCTGCACGAGTTTTCAAAATCTCGTTGATAACGGGACGGTTGTCATACTGTCCTGACGAAGCAAGCGAGGCATATCCTTTATACATTTTTTCGCGGAGCTCACGGTTGTCGGCATTAGTGAGCAGAGGCAAACGTGAAGGTGCGTGAAGTGTAAATACATATTTACCTTCATGACCGCGTTTTTTTCCGGCTTGAAGAGCAGCGCTGAGCGAGGTTTGGCTGAGACCTGAAAGCTGATTAACATCGTCAACAACAATTTCAAACTCGTTGGTGGCAGCAAGAAGATTCTTATTAAATTTGAGATAGAGCTCGGCGAGTTTGTTGTTGAGCACTTTGAGTTCTTCCTTTTTTTCGGGCGAGAGAAGAGCGCCGTTACGGGTGAACGAGTTGTATGATTTCTCGATCATGCGAATCTGGTCTTTGTCGAGCCCCATGTCGTTACGCTTGTCATAGAGAGCCTTGACACGTGCAAACAAAGCATCGTTCATGCTTATCTCGTCCTCATATTGACCTACCATCGGCACAACAATGTCATTAATGTCACTGAGTTCGGGTGTGATGTCGGTTTGAGTGATGGCACTGAAAACGCGGCTCACTTTCTCGAGCAATGCACCGGCCTTGTCCATAGCGAGAATTGTGTTCTCAAATGTGGGAGCTTCGGGATTGTCGATAATAGCCTTGATGTCGGCACGTGCCTGTCGTAAACCTTCAGTATAGGCAGGAAGGTAGTCGGCCGGCGTGATTTTGTCAAACGGTGGAATTTCAAACGGGGTATCATAAGGTGCGAAGAACGGGTTCACACGTTCCTCAGCCGAAGTCGACATAGCCGACCCCAGTGCTATGATACACGCCATTGCAATAGGTGCAAACTTATGTGTCATGGTTTGTTGATAGATTGGTGTTTTAGTTATTGGTCTTTATCAATTTTTATGTTGCAAAAATACTGCTTTTTTTTGATTTGTCAAAACCGGGTGCTATTTTAACCGGACTATCAGAATAAACCTATACTATAAAGAAATACAGTACCGATACAAACCGGGGCTACATACCTGAGACAGAAGACAACAAGTCGAGTCGCGATCATGCCCCCTCGGGTTGAGTCGGGCGACAGTTCTTTGTTTACGATTGAGCGGTCAAGTACATAACCGACAAATATGGAGATGAGCATGCCGCCAAGAGGTAACAGAATGTTGGACGACAGGTAGTCAAACAGATTGAAGAAAGTGAGGCCGAATATAGTTGCTCCGCTCAGAGATCCAAACGACAAAGCACATAAAGATCCGAGTACCATTGCCGTTCCGATAACAATTGTGGTTGCCTTGCGGCGCGACATTCCAAGCTCGTCCACGATGTAAGCTATACCTATCTCACTCATCGATATTGTTGATGAAAGTGATGCGAGAAACAACAGGAAAAAGAATAATACCGACCAGATGGCGCTACCCGGTAACTGGCTGAATACCGATGGCAATATCTCAAATACAAGTCGAGGACCGGCTGCCGGTTCCATGCCAAAAGTGAACACAGCAGGAAAGATTATAACACCTGCCAGAATAGCAACCATAGTGTCGAGAGATGCCATGATACCAGCAGTTTTGAGCAGGGGAGTACTTTTCTTGAAATAGCTCGAATATGTGATGAGACATCCCAGACCAAGACTTAGAGAGAAAAATGCCTGTCCCATAGCGCCGATCATTACCGATGGTGTTACTTGAGAGAAATCGGGGTTGAAAAGAAACGACAGTCCTTCACCGGCTCCGGGTAATAGTAGTGAATTGATGCAGAAAACGGCAAGCAAAACAAACAGCAGCGGCATCATGATGTTGGACATGCGCTCGATACCACGCTGAACACCGCGAGTTACAATCACATAATTGATCGCAAGAAAGAGCAGAGTGTAGATGACAGGACCAATATCAGATGTGGCAAACGTATCAAACCGCGCGTGCAAACTTTCAACCGAGCTGTCGGCACCAAAACCGGTAAATGAGATACGGATATATTCGAGAGTCCAGCCGGCAACAACCGAGTAGAAACTGAGGATGAGTATCGAGGCTGTGATTCCCATATAGCCAAGCCATCCCCACGCCTTGCCACGGGCGAGTTTCTTGAAAGCTCCGTGTATATTTAATCCGGTGTGACGGCCAATGATAAACTCGGCACATACGACAGGAATGCCTATTACAAAAACAAAAAAGAGGTCAATGAGCAAAAACGCACCACCCCCATTGACACCGGCTTCGTATGGAAACCTCCAGATATTACCAAGCCCGACTGCCGAGCCAACAGTTGTCGCGATAGCACCAAGTTTGGTAGCGAAATGAACACGTTTTTCTGTCATTGTCTATGTGATAATCAAATGTTATAAAAATGAATACAAATGTAAGGATGTTTAATAAATCATGCAAGTATACTGAATATATTTATAATAAAAACGGAGTTAAAAGCTTATAAACTTTTAACTCCGCAGTAGTGTCT
>JAIDNJ010000008.1 GCA_029063895.1 Muribaculaceae bacterium
AAATGATGGCAAACGGCTTGGCCGGCAATCCAATCTCGGTTAAACGGTTCAAAGTTAATGAAATTATTCTGTTTTACCTAAATATTGTTCGATTTTCGTATAATGGAAACTTTTGGCGATCACCCGACTCCTTATTTAAAATAGCTAATAGAGTTTTGAAATAAAAATATGTGATAAAATTTGGCGGTTTAAATGATAAGTTATAACTTTGCTGCCGAAAATAACGAATTATGAACAGCAACCTTTTCCATCGTCATCATCATCACCTCCAGTTTTCACGGGCGGCGATGCTGACATTGCGTTTATGATTCAAGTTTAATTATAAAGAGATTTGATACCGCAGTTTCAGGTTAACGCCTAAAGCTGCGGTTTTTTATTAGTAAAAATTTAAATTGAAAAAGCTATAAAAAGATGTTGAGAATTGCAATTCAGAACAAAGGCCGTCTCGGCGAAGAATCGCTCGGACTTCTCGGTCGCATCGGTATCGAGATTGATACCACCAAAAGGAAATATCTTGCCAAAGCATCCAATCTGCCTATCGAAATGCTTAATTTGCGCGATGATGACATACCGCAGGTTGTGGCCGACAATGTGGCTCAGCTTGGTATTGTAGGATTGAACGAAGTGGAAGAAAAAGGTTATGATGTCACTGTCGTGACCAGACTTTGTTTCGGTCACTGCCGCCTGTCGCTTGCTATCCCTAAAAACGAAGAATATAATGGACTGAAATATTTCCGTGGCAAACGAATCGCCACCTCCTATCCAAATATCCTCAATCGTTTTTTCAAAGAAAAGGGAATTGAGATACGTACGGTTGTTATTGCCGGCTCGGTAGAAATAACACCATCGGCAGGGATGGCAGATGCTATTTTTGATATTGTTTCGTCGGGTGGCACTCTTGTATCAAACGGACTCAAGGAGGTCGAGACTGTCCTTGAATCAGAAGCGGTATTGATAGCCTACCCGACACTGACCGATGAAAACAAACGACTTCTTGAAGAGATAAAATTCAGAATCGAGAGCGACAGTATCAGCCGCAATAAAAAATATCTGTTGATGAACATACCGAACGATTCGCTCGAAAAAGCTATCGAAATATTGCCGTCAATGCGCTCGCCGACTATAATCCCGCTTGCCGCCGACGGCTGGAGCTCGATTCATTCGGTGGTTAACTCGTCGGAATTATGGGATAAAGTGCGTCAGCTCAAAGCAATCGGCGCCGAGGGTATTCTTGTTTTATCAGTAGACAAAATAATCTTATGAAAATATATGACAATCCGGGTCGTGATCAGTGGAAATCGCTGTGTCAACGAGCCAAGGCAACTGAAAACAAACAGGTTGAAGAGACCGTGACGGCTATACTCAAACGGGTGGAACGAGACGGTGACCGCGCTTTGAGTGAGCTGGCGTCTGAGATTGAAAAACGTGATGTTACCGGTGGTTTTAAGGTTGAGGAAAGTGAATTTGAAGCAGCCGCCAGCCGTATATCAGCATCACTGAAGGAGGCTATTGAGGTGGCTGTCAAAAATATATCGTCATTTCACCAGGCTCAGTTGCCGCGGGAAATAATAGTGGAGACATTTCCCGGAGTGACATGTTTACAGCGTCCGGTAGCTATTGAAAAGGTAGGTATCTACATTCCGGGAGGGACAGCACCATTATTTTCAACCGTGCTGATGCTTGCTTTGCCGGCGCGAATCGCGGGATGTAGCAAGGTGGTGATGTGTACACCGTGTGATAGTGAAGGACACGTCGCCGATGCGGTTTTATATGCTGCACGCCGGTGTGGAGTTAGCGAGGTCTTTAAGATTGGTGGCGCACAGGCCATTGGAGCAATGGCCTATGGAACAGAAACTGTTCCGGCGGTCAATAAAATATTCGGGCCCGGTAACCGTTATGTGACTACGGCAAAACAGCTTGTAGGATCGACAACGGTAGCGATAGATATGCCTGCCGGTCCGTCAGAGGTGATGATTGTGGCCGATTCAACATCGTGTCCCGATTATGTAGCCGCTGATCTTTTGTCACAATGTGAACATGGATCCGACTCTCAGGGAATGGTCATATGTGACACTATGGAGCTGGCCCTGGAAATAGAGTCGGCGACAAAACGACAGGCGGCTATGTTGCCGCGCGAGGAATACATTGCCAAATCGTTGTCAAACAGCCGTATAATTGTATTGCCAAACCGCAGCGATATGTTGGCGTTTGCCAATCGGTATGGTGCCGAACACCTGATATTGTCGATTGATGAGCCTATGGTAGCGGCATCGCAGATAACAGCCGCCGGAA
The DNA here is from genome assembly GCA_029063895.1 of Muribaculaceae bacterium. Lineage (GTDB taxonomy): Bacteria > Bacteroidota > Bacteroidia > Bacteroidales > Muribaculaceae > CAJUPY01. Next base: position 2,293 of record JAIDNJ010000008.1, read on the forward strand.
GTATTTTTATAGGGAATTATTCGCCCGAGAGCGCCGGAGACTATGCGTCGGGGACCAACCACACATTACCGACATCGGGGTGGGCCCATAGTTACAGTGGTGTTAACATAGACAGTTTCATGCGCAAGATGACAATACAGAAACTAACCAGGAGAGGACTTGAAGGCCTCGGAAATACAATCATAAAAATGGCCGAGGCCGAGGGGCTTGCCGCTCATGCCAACGCAGTATCAATAAGACTTGAAAATGGAAATTAAAAAGCTGATAAGGAAAAATATACTGGCACTCACTCCCTACTCGACCGCACGTGATGACTATGACGGCCAAATAGGGACATTTCTCGATGCTAACGAGAGTCCGTTTGAAAACGGCTATAACCGTTATCCCGACCCGCGTCAGCTTGTCTTAAAAGAACGGATTGGCATGAAACGTGGCATAAGACCTGAAAATATGTTTTTGGGAAACGGCAGTGATGAGGCAATCGATTTGATGTTCAGGATTTTTTGTAATCCTGGTCAGGACAATGTGATAGCGATAGCGCCGAGCTACGGGATGTATGAGGTCGCGGCCGATATCAATGATGTCGAGATGAGAAAGGTGTTGCTGAACAGTGACTTTTCGCTCCCGGTAGCATCATTGCTGTCGGCTGCCGATAAAAATTCAAAACTACTGTTCATATGTTCTCCCAACAATCCGACCGGAAATTCATTTTTGCGTAGCGACATAATGGCCGTAGTCGAGAGTTTTGACGGTATAGTCGTTGTCGATGAGGCTTATATCGATTTTGCCGACTCACCGAGTTTGATTGAAGAACTTCCCTCCCATGACAACCTTGTGATATTGCAGACGATGTCAAAGGCGTGGGGAATGGCAGGCCTGAGATGCGGGCTCGCTATAGCGTCAGAAGAGATAATCAACTTCATGAACATGGTCAAGTATCCCTATAACATCAATCTTGCCACAGCAGAGAATGTAACAAGACTGCTCGATGAACCGGTGGCTGACAGGATAGCGATGATCAAGTCGGAACGGGAAAAACTCTCGGCACGATTGCAGGAGTTTGATTTTGTCAAGAGAGTTTATAGGTCAGACGCCAATTTTCTGCTTGTCAAGGTCGATGATGCCGATGAGTTATATAACTTTTTAATTGAAAGGCAGATAATAGTACGCAATCGCAACCGTGTGAAGCTATGTGACAACTGTTTGAGAATTACAGTCGGAACACCCGTAGAAAATATAAAAGTTGTCGATACATTGTCAACCTATAAAAGCTGAATAACAATGAAAAAACTTTTGATAATAGACCGCGACGGCACAATATTGAAAGAACCGCCGGTTGACTTCCAGATAGACTCACTTGATAAGTTTGAGTTTGTGCCCGGGGTGATAACCGCTCTATCGTCAATAGCCTCGCGAGGTGATTATGAACTCGTGATGGCTTCAAATCAGGACGGACTCGGAACGTCTTCGTTTCCCACTGAAGATTTTTTACCGCCCCAAAATCTTATGCTCAAAACGCTTGAAGGCGAAGGTATTGTTTTCAGTGACATACTCATAGACCCGTCTATGCCTGAGGAAAATTCGCCCGGCCGCAAGCCCGGTATCGGAATGTTTGACAAATATATCAATAATCCTGAATATGACCTGAGTGAAAGTTTTGTGATTGGAGACAGGCTGACCGATGTCGCGCTTGCCCATAATCTGGGTGCAAAAGCAATATTGCTGCAAGCCGAGGGTACAGAGGCCGACGGATGTGTACTCATAACCGATTCATGGGCAAAAATCAATGAATTTTTGAGAGCATCGGCACGCACGGCGGTAATTGACCGTGTAACGCGCGAAACTTCTATTCACGGAGAGATAGACCTTGATGGGAACGGCAATACATCCATATCGACCGGGCTGCACTTTTTTGATCATATGCTGGAACAGATTCCTCATCACAGCGGATGTTCTTTAATAATTGATGCAAAAGGAGATCTTGAAGTTGATGAACATCACACGATGGAGGATGTTGCGATAGTGCTTGGACAGCTCATTTTCAGTGCCCTCGGTAATAAAGCCGGAATAGAGCGATATGGATTTGCATTGCCTATGGACGAGTGCAGGGCTATGGTTCTCCTGGATTTTGGCGGACGGTCAGAGTTTGTTTGGAATGTCGATTTCACACGTGAATATGTCGGAGACACCCCGACCGAAATGTACAAGCATTTTTTCAAGACGTTGAGCTCAGAGATGCGTTGTAACCTTCATGTCTCGGCTAGCGGAGAAAATAATCATCATCTCATAGAGGGCGTCTTCAAAGCTTTTGCACGGGCATTGAAGATGGCTGTCAAACGCAATGTATTTTCAAATATATTACCGTCAAGCAAAGGAATAATATGATAGCAATTATAGATTATAAAACGGGAAATCTAAGGTCGGTGATGAATGCGTTGAACCGATTGAACGCTGAATTTGTCCTTACGGCCGATCCTGAAGAAATAAAACGGGCCGACCGTGTGATTTTGCCCGGTGTCGGTAATGCGGCCGAGGCTATGCACAATCTTGAGGAAAGCGGTCTGATACCGGTGATTCTGAGTTTGAGAAAGCCGGTTTTGGGGATATGTGTGGGGATGCAGATAATGTGTCGCCACTCTGATGAAGGAGATGTGAAATGTCTTGGCATATTTGATGCGTTTGTCAAGAAATTTGAGCCATCAGGTGAATTGAAAGTTCCGCACACCGGCTGGAACAGGATAGCCAATTTGGAAAGCAAGCTGTTTAAAGGACTTGATGCGGGGGCGTTTGTCTATTATGTACACTCCTATTATGCCGGACTTTGTTCCGATACGATTGCGACAACACGACAAGGCATACTCTACAGCGCGGCGCTTAAATATGAGAACTTTTACGGAGTGCAGTTTCACCCCGAGAAAAGCGGTGAGACCGGTGAACGTATATTGAAAAACTTTCTTGAATTATGAGCAGAATAGAAATTATACCGGCAATAGACATTATTGACGGGCGATGTGTCAGACTCTCTCAGGGAGACTATGACAGCCGGAAAATATATGATGCTTCACCGTTGGAAATGGCAGTCAGGTTTGCCGATTGTGGTGTAGTGAGGCTTCATGTGGTTGACCTTGACGGAGCAAAGGCGTCAAGCCCCCGCAATCTTGCTGTACTGGAACAGATTGCTTCGGTTCCCGGCCTTGAAATAGAGTGGGGTGGTGGAATCAAATCGGAGGAGGCTCTGAACGACGTGTTTAATGCCGGAGCTTCGTTTGCGGTAGTAGGAAGTGTGGCGGCACGTAATCCTGAACTATTCCAATCATGGCTAAACCGGTTTGGTGGTCGTCGCATGGTACTCGGAGCCGATGTATCAAACGGCAGGATTGCTGTAAACGGATGGCTCGAAACCGATGAAACGGGCATAGAAGATCTGGTAGAACGTTTCATGCCTTACGGACTGGAGAGGTCGATAGTGACCGAAATATCGCGCGAC
>JAIDNJ010000080.1 GCA_029063895.1 Muribaculaceae bacterium
AAAAATAATTAGTAAATTTGCAATAACAAAACAACTTTGCCCCCTTAGTTCAACGGATAGAATAGAGGTTTCCTAAACCTTAGATAGCAGTTCGATTCTGCTCCGGGGTACTCAAAAAATGGTAAAAATGGGACGAACGGCCGGATATATGCGTCTGCTGCCGGCAGCTGTGATGGCTGTCGTCATGACTGCATGCGCGAGCATAGGCCGCATCGAGGGTGGTCCACGCGACGAGACACCACCTGTTTTTGTCAGGAGTAATCCGTCGCCCGACGCCCGTAACGTCACTGACAGCCGAATCAACATATTTTTTGACGAAAATATCCAAATCAAAGATGTATCGTCAAAAGTAGTAGTCTCGCCCGCCCAGGAACAGATGCCTCAGATTATTGCCGGCGGTCGCAGGCTCTCGGTTGAGCTGCGCGACACGCTGATTCCCAACACTACCTATACAATCGACTTTTCAGACGCTATCAGCGACCTCAACGAGGGGAACATCCTCGACGGGTTTGCCATGGAGTTTTCGACAGGCGAGACTATCGACTCGCTGAGAGTGTCGGGTATGCTTCTTGAAGCACGGACTCTCGAGCCGGCCCAGGGCATGCTGGTTGGCATCCACAGCAATCTCAGCGACACCGCCCTGTCGACAATAAAGCTTGAACGCATAGCCCGTACCAACCAGCTCGGACAGTTTACCATACGCGGTCTCAAACCTGGCAACTACCGTGTCTATGCCATCAACGACGTCAACCGTGATTACAAATGGAACCGCGGCGAGGATGTGGCTTTTTATGACTATGAGGTGAGCCCCACAGTCAATAATATCATTGTCACCGACACGCTTCTAAGTTCAACCGACAACGATTCAATCGTCAGCCGACCCGGTGTGGAGTATCTTCCCAACGACATTTTCATGACATGGTTTAACGAGAACTACAACTCACAGTATCTCAAGAACTATTCACGTTCTGATTCAGTAAAAATAGAGTTACTCATGGCCGCCCCCAGCGACAGCATGCCTACCCTTACCATTGTAGGTGGTCCTGCCGACGGCATTACAATAGGCCCCGACAACAGCGTGCTTGAAGCATCGGCAGCTCTCGACTCACTCGTCTACTGGATAACCGACCCGGTCATTTACAATCAGGACTCGCTTCTGATTGCCACCCGATATCTTAAAACCGACTCTACCGACAACCTTTCGTGGGTAAACGACACTCTCAAGTTCAACTTCAAGCGCCCTAAACAAAAAAAGGAGAAGAAAAAGAAAAACGAGGAGCAGGACACTATAGCGCCTCCGATTCCGTTGCTCGACTTCCAGGCACTTGGCGGTTCATCTCAAGACCTGCACAAACCCATGACATTCAAATCGGTTACTCCCGTGGCGTCAATCAACCCCGATCTCATAATGATGGAGCAGAAAGTCGACACCAACTGGGTTAAAATAAAATCGCCCGTCATCGCCCGCGACACCCTCAACCAGCCGCTGCTGTTTGAAGCCGCCTATGATTGGGAACCGGCGACATCCTATCGTCTCACCATCGACTCTACAGCCGTTACCGGCATATATGGCCTCTATAACAAAAAAATCGTGAGGGAATTTACCACAAAAGCGCTCGAAGATTACTCGACAGTAACATTTAATCTCTCCGACACGACCGGGGTCGACATCGTTGTCGAACTCCTTAACACCGCCGACTCGCCAATCGCCTCGGTAATCGCCGTCGACAATCAGGCCTATTTCCCGTTTCTCAACGAAGGCACCTACTATGCCCGCGCGTTTATCGACCGAAACGGCAACGGCAAGTGGGACACCGGTAACGTAGCCGACCGCCTGCAGCCCGAGGAAATATTCTATTATCCCAAGAAAGTGGATCTCAAGAAAAACTGGGACGTCAGCCAATCGTGGAGTTTGCTTGAACTTCCTGCCGACATGCAAAAACCGCTCGCCATCAAGAAAAACAAACCCAAGAAAAACACCAATGACAACCTTGACGGCGAAAACGAAAATGACGAGGAGGATGAATGGGGCACAAACTTCATTCCAGGATCTCAATATAACGACGCCCAACGCACCAACAGCAATAACAGCACCACTAACCTACGTAACAACAATAACCGGCGCACACGCTGACAATCCCGATAATAACCGATGACACTCACACCGTCGCCCGACATATTGAAGCCCGACATGATAGACAATCCGCGTCTTTTCAGGCTCAACGTGCGCATCGGGTCAGCCGTTAATCCGTCGGCCGATTTTGCCATCTATTCGCCCAACATTGACAACTCGCTCATATACAAGAGTGTGGCTTGTGAAGCCACTGAGGGAACGATAACCGAATCGTCGCTGCGCGATGCAATCTACAACAATCAACTGCTGTTGTGCGACTTCCAAAAGATATCGGTTTTGACCGAGGCCACCGAGTATATGCTCATACCTGAGCCGCTTACCGGCGACAGCGAGCTTGCCGAACGCCTTCTCAGGCAACGCTTCGGCTCGATGAAACCCGACTCGGCCGTCATCGTCAACCGTGTGCCCGGACTAAATGCAGCCATCGTGTTTGGGGTCGACCCGGCTATTTACAATCTTGTCAACCGCGCGTTTAACAATCCGCCCATATACAGCCACTTTTACCCGCTGCTGGCCTACTTTGCCGGCCTGCGACGCACCGGCAACCGTGGGGCATCGTTTATCAACGTGCGTCAGGGAGTTCTCGACATCATCCTGTTCAAGGACGACAGCCTCGACATCGCCCGAACCATTCCGTTCCGATCTATCAACGACGCGATATATTACGTGCTCTCATACCAGGCCATGACTACCGACAACCTCAAGGGGCGCATCCTCATAAGCGGAGAACGTGACACACGCATGCAGCTTGTGAACGGCCTCAAACAGTTTGTCGACTCGGTAATGCCGGTCATATTCCCGTCAGCAATATTCAAACTGGGGCGCACGTCAATGGACGAGCCCTTTGACCTGTCAATAATGCCACTATGCGAATAATCAGAGGAAAATACGGACGCCGACGCTTTGACGTCCCCACCAACATAACAGCCCGACCCACAACCGACTTTGCCCGAGAGAACATTTTCAATGTCATCGAGAATATGGTCGATTTTGACGAAGCACCGTCGGCCCTTGACCTGTTTGCCGGCACTGGAGCGGTGTCGTTCGAGTTTCTTTCGCGCGGATGCTCAACCGTGACGGCTGTCGAGAAAGCCGCCACCCAGTATAACTTCATCCGCAAGGTCGCGGCCGAGCTTAAAGATGATAATATGAGAGTAATCAAGGGGGATGCTCTACGGTTTGCGACAACATGCCGTCAAAAATTTGACATAATATTTGCCGATCCCCCATACACCCTTCCCGAGTTTGAAAAAGTGCCCGAAATCGTTCTTGGATCGGCCATGCTCAAACCCGACACAATCTTCATCCTTGAGCACTCAAAAGCCTATGACTTTTCATCGCTCCCCGGTTTTACACGGCATCTGGCCTATGGTTCGGTAAATTTCTCGATATTTGACATGTCGACCCTCAACAACTGACCAACTCCCCTCCCCGACCATGGAAAAACTGCTCCAATACGCATGGCAACACCGCATGTGGAAGTCGCCCCTGATGACGGCGACCGACGGGAGCACGGTCGAAATCCTTGACCCGGGGTGGATCAATAACGGACCGGGGCCTGACTTTTTCAATGCCAAGATACGTCACGGATCAAAAACATGGGCGGGTAATGTCGAGATTCACACGCGCGCATCCGACTGGTATCGTCACGGACACCAGAACGACCCGGCCTATGACCCGGTCATCCTTCACGTCGTGGGTCATGACGACATGACCGTGATCCGTCGCGACGGCCTGCCTATCAAACAAGTGGTGCTTCAATGTCACGAAAATCTCACCGATCTCTACAATCGTCTCGTTTCAGGCGGTAAAGCCGACCTTATATGTGGTGACTACCTTCCCAAAATACCGCACATATATCTCAACGACTGGATTGACGCGCTCGCGTTTGAAAGGCTCTATGAAAAATCGGACCGATTCAACAGTTATCTCACAGCCACTTCAAACAACTGGCAACAGGCCGTTTTCACCGCTCTCGCCCGCGGCCTCGGCTTCGGGCGCAATACCGACGCTCTCGAGCGGCTCGCTCTGTCAACCCCGTTGACAATGCTCGGCAAGCACGCCGACTCTCCGGGCTCGATCGAGGCAATCCTGCTCGGACAGGCCGGTCTTGTCGACAATGTTTCCGACCCATCGCGACGGAAATATCTCAAGGAGGAATATATCTACATGGCCCATAAATTTTCGCTGACGCCGCTGCAATCGCTCAACTGGCAAAACGGCGGACGGCCCCACAATTCACCAGTGCGCCGTGTCGAGCGACTGGCCCGTTATGTATCGGGAGGGTTTGACATGATGTCGCGCCTGCTCCAGGCCCGCACAATCGATCACATCCGTGACATATTTCTACTTGACGATACAACTCCTCTCTCCCAAAGCTCACTCGACCTTCTGGTTATCAATGTGGCCGTTCCGGCCATCTACACCTATGGACTCGCTACTGGCGACAGCAATGCCACCGATCGCGCGCTCGACCTGCTGCGCTCACTCCCGGCCGAGCACAACAGCATCACTGAAATTTTTCGCAATGCCGGGGTGATTTGTAACGATGCCTACACCTCCCAGGCCCTCATCGGCTTGAGACGCACATACTGTGAAAACCGTAAATGTCTTTTTTGCCGCATAGGTAACCGTATGATGAGAGATAAACGATAAAAGTCGTCCTCACTTACCGATTTTATCGTATCTTTGCAGTTAACAAGCACTCCTTAAATATCTCACTTATTCAACCATGATTTGTTATCGGGCCTTATTATTACTGATAATCACGCTTTTAACAGGTTGTAGTCATCACTATGACCCGATACTTATCGAGATTAACACCCTCACCGATAGCAATCCGCAACAAGCACTTGCGCGTCTCGACAGTATTGGTTCAGGCTCACTGTCGACCGCCGATCGTCACTTTTACGATTTTTTAACCATTAAGGCCTCCGATAAAGACTATATCAAACATACTTCCGACAGTCTGGTGCTCGATGTCATTGACTACATGAATGACAATGCCGACAAAAGCCTAAGGGCCGAGGCTCTTTATTATGGCGGCCGTGTCTACAGCGACATGGGCGACTATCCTCGCGCCATCCAATACTTTCAAAACGCTCTCGACTGTCTCCCCTCCAATGCTTCGCTCGACCTGCGCGCCAACATGCTGAGTCAAACCGGACGATTGCTCAACCACCTGC
>JAIDNJ010000081.1 GCA_029063895.1 Muribaculaceae bacterium
AAAAGCGGCATTTGCTATCACACAATCGGTCTGGGCCCGTGTAGCCTCACCATGCAGAACATTGTCAAAAATAGCGGATGCCTCCTCGACAGTGTCACCACCACTGAGTTCTTCTTGTGCGGCTGTCTCAAACCCGAGATCGGCAGGAGTCAGCAACATTTCACCCTCGGCCGACGAGACTTTGAAAGGCGATGTCAGCGAAATTTCATCATAACCGTCGAGCGAGTGAACTATGGTACACTCAATGCCGTCGCGCTGGGCGATGTAGTTGTAAAGGCGCATAAGCTTAAGATTATATACACCAAGCAACTGATGGCGCGGAATCATGGGGTTGACAAGAGGGCCGAGCATATTGAAAAACGTGCGGACAGCAAGCGCTTTTCTCACCGGACCGACGCTTTTGAGCGCAGGGCTGAAAAACGGGGCATGAAGGTAGGCAACCCCAGCCTCGTCGAGCGAGCGCGACAGACGGTCGATGTCAGCGGTAAATTTGACGCCATGCTGCTCAAGCACGTTTGAAGCTCCCGAAACCGAGCTCGACCCATAGTTACCATGCTTTACAACCTTGCGACCGGCCCCGGCAACGACAAAACATGATGCCGTGGAGATGTTGAACGTGTTTTTTCCATCGCCACCCGTGCCGACAATATCGATTGCGTCAACATCGCCAAAATCAACAGGACAACGGCGCTCAAGTATCGCATCACGAAAACCGGTCAGTTCCTCAAGCGTTATAGACCTCATAAGGAAAACGGTCATGAATGCCGACAACTGGCTGTCATTATAGCGTCCGTCGGCAATATTGAGCATCACATCGCGTGCCTCATCGTGGCTGAGCGACTTATGCTCAAACATTTTATAGAGAAGATTTTTCATTTCAATCAGTGATTTAACCAGTTTTCAATCATTTTCAATCCAAGAGGGGTGAGGATGGATTCAGGGTGGAACTGAACACCGCGCACATCCATCGTGTCGTGACTCATTGCCATAATCTCGCCGTCGTCGCTCATGGCTGTTACCTTGAGACAGGCGGGTAATCCCTCCTTGTCAACCACCCACGAATGATAGCGCCCGACATCAACCCGACCGGGCAACCCCTCAAACAGGTAATCGGAATTATCGACAGTTATTGTCGAGCAAATACCATGATAGACTTCGGGGAGATTGCGCAGTCGTGCGCCAAAGAGCTCGCCTATAGCCTGGTGACCGAGACAAACGCCAAGAATGGGTTTCTTGCCGGCATATCGTTTCAGAACGTCGGGCATCAAACCTGCTTCTGAGGGAATACCCGGGCCCGGAGAAATTATTATCTTATCATATTTTTCGAGCTCGTCGAGGTCAAAAGTGTCGTTGCGCATGACATCAGGATTCACCCCAAGCGATCTCACAGCATGGACAATATTGTAGGTAAACGAGTCGTAGTTGTCTATTATCAATAGTTTCATGAATGTCGTTTTTTTTTAATTTGTGACCGTTATTGGTTTCCGAATCGCTCGGCAAATTTAACCGCCGATACCAGTGCTCCGAGCTTGTTGTTGGTTTCCTGCAATTCGTTGCGCGGAACCGAACGGGCTACGATTCCGGCACCGGCCTGCGTATAAAGGCTGTTGCGGTAGCTAAGGAAACTGCGTATCGTTATTGCCTGATTGAGATTGCCTTCAAAACCGATAAAACCGATACAACCGCCATAGACCACACGCGAGTGGGGTTCTATTTCGTCGATGAGCTGCATTGCTCTCACTTTTGGAGCCCCGCTCAGCGTTCCGGCCGGGAATGTGTCGGCAAAAAGACGGAACCGGTCAGCATCGTCGGGCAAAGTTGCCTTGACTCGCGAAACCATGTGGATGACATGTGAATAGTATTGAATCTGTTTCAGAAACTCTATTTCCACTTTACCTCCACCACGGCTGAGGTCATTGCGGGCAAGGTCTACAAGCATGATATGTTCGGCGTTTTCTTTCTCGTCGGCCAAGAGCGCCTGGGCCAGCTCGCGGTCACGGACATCGTCACCGGTTCGGCGGAATGTCCCCGCAATCGGGTCAATATAGGCAGTGTTACCCTCGACACGAAGATGAGTCTCGGGTGACGATCCAAAGACCCTGAAATCACCGAAATCAAAATAAAAAAGATAGGGCGACGGATTGACACTGCGCAACGCACGGTAAACGTTGAAATCATCACCGTGGAAATCCTGACTGAAACGGCGCGACAGCACAATCTGGAAAACATCGCCGCGACGCGCATGTGCAATCCCACGCTCAACCATTGACATATACTGCTCATCGGTTATCGACGAGGTGGCGTCACCCGTGATTTTAAACGGGTAGCAAGCCACATTGTTGTTGTTCATCACGCTGACAAGCTCGTCAATCGAGTCTTTTTCTCCATTGGCAAGATGTTCAAAAATTGTCATCGTGCTTCGGTAGTGATTGATGCGGATAACAAAACGGTAAAGAATGTAACAGATGTCAGGAATATCTTCAAATTCGCGCTCGCGCGGAGTGATATCAACCTTCTCAAAATAGCGCACGGCATCATAGGCTGTAAATCCAAACAGACCGTTGACATCGGCTGCTGTGTCGCCCTCGAGTTCAAACGACTCTACAAAACCGCGCAGCGATTCGACCACGTTTATATCGTCAGTAATTTCGGTTTGATCAACCACGCCGCCTGGGCGTGTGGTCTTGATTTTACCACCCGATACCCTGAACTCGCCTACAGGGTCAACACCTATGTAGCTCACCGAGTTATGGGATGTGTGATAGTCCGAGCTCTCAAGAAGAGCCGATTTTGGATATAAATCTCTTATTTTAAGATAGATTCCAACCGGCGTAGCCATGTCGGCCGGAATCTCACGCGAAATAATCCTGAGTTTAGTTTTCATTACCGGTATATTTTTTCATGTTGGCAATATATGTAATCATGTCTTTGTCGCCGCGGCCCGAGATATTGACAACCACGATATCATCGGGCTTGAATGTCAGTTTTTCAAGGCCGGCAAGCGCGTGAGCCGATTCAAGGGCCGGAATAATACCCTCGTTGCGTGTAAGGTCATATGCCGCGCGGAGAGCCTCGTCGTCGGTGGCATCGAGCACTTTTGTGCGTCCCTCCCTGGCAAGATAGGCGTGAAGAGGACCAATTCCTGGATAGTCAAGTCCGGCTGAAATTGAGTAAGGCTCGACTATCTGACCGTCGTCGGTCTGCATCAGCAGGGTGCGCGAGCCGTGGATGATACCCTCGGTACCGATGGCTATGGTTGCGGCTGTCTCGCCCGAATCAACGCCGAGTCCACCGGCCTCGACTGCCACAAGATTTACTTCGGGACGATAGATAAAATGATAGAAGGCTCCGGCCGCATTGCTGCCGCCGCCGACACAGGCCACTACATAATCGGGATTGGAACGACCTTCGCGTTGCTGAAGCTGATAGGCAATTTCCTCGCTTATAACCGATTGAAAATAAGCAACCATCTCAGGATAGGGATGAGGACCCACTGTACTGCCTATAAGATAATAACTCTCTGGGTCACAACACCATGAACGAATCGCCTCGTTTGTTGCATCTTTAAGAGTTTTGTTGCCCGACTCGACAGCGACAACCTCGGCTCCGAGCATTTTCATGCGCTCGACATTGGGTTGCTGACGGGCAACGTCGGTAGCACCCATGAATACCTTACATTCCATTCCCATCAGCGCACACACGGTTGCCGTGGCCACGCCATGCTGTCCGGCTCCGGTCTCGGCGAGGATTCGGGTTTTACCCATGCGGCGGGCAAGAAGAATCTGTCCGATGGTATTGTTGATTTTGTGAGCGCCGGTGTGGTTGAGGTCTTCACGTTTAAGGTAGATTTTCGCACCATATTTCTTACTCAGATAGGGCGAGAAATAGAGCGGAGACGGACGGCCCACATAGTCGCGCAAAAGGCTGCGGAATTCTTCCTGAAACTCGGGAGTATCGACATATTTGTAATAAGCGTCCTTGAGTAATTCAACGCTCTGAAAAAGTACTTCGGGGATGTAAGCACCACCAAAGCGGCCATAGTAACCGGCATCGTCAACAGGGAGAGAGTGATGATTGATAGTTGTCATTTTACATCTGAATTTTATATTATTGACTTGGTTAAATAATATCGGGAT
>JAIDNJ010000082.1 GCA_029063895.1 Muribaculaceae bacterium
AATTAATTAAACTTAGGTTTATTTTATGATTTACAGTTGATAATTTCTGTCAGATTTTGGATTAAATGGATGTTAAAAATTGCTTTATTCGCTTCAAAAGTAGATAAAAAGAATGAATTTACCCCCCCGATTATTAATATATGTTAACGAGCTTGTTAAAAGTTGTTTTGTTTAAAATCCATGATTCAAACAGGTGGTTTTATGTTATTGAGAAATAGGTTATTAATGTTGAAAATCAAAAAAAATTTGGCGGATAAAAAAAAACTTCATACATTTGCAGCGCAATACGGTACGCATCGCGCGTTCAAAAGGGAATCGGGTGAAAATCCCGAACAGTCCCGCTGCGGTAAGTTTCATAAAGGAACCGACAATATTGCCACTGCGAGCCAAGGCTCGCGGGAAGGTGTCGGGAAAATCCGAAACGAGTCCGAAGACCTGCCGTATGAACATTTTTATTAACGAAATGATTCTTACGAGGATGAGAAAACATTTTATCTTTTCAGGTTTCAGACCCTCACATATATTATTAACGGCGGCATCGTTTTTGACTTTGTCGGCCTTTGGTGCGTCGGTCGAGTCGGGAGATACTATTGTTCATAATCTCGGAGAGGTTTCGGTTCAGGGTCGCGGATTGAAAAAACTGAAGTCGACAGCTCCGGTATATTCGGTTGACAATGCCAAGTTTGAATCAATGGGCGTTACCGGTGTTGCTGATGCGTTAAACCGATTGCCCGGAGTGACATTAAAGGATTATGGTGGTGCGGGAGGTCTCAAGACGGTATCGGTTCGCGGTTTTGGCGCAACTCACACAAATGTGCTTTATGACGGGGTTGCGTTATCTGATTGCCAAACCGGCGAAGTGGATCTTTCACGGTATTCGCTCGATAATATCTCGTCGATAAATTTGACGGTCGGAGACAATGATGATATTTTTATACCGGCGCGCTCGGCATCGCTTGCCGCGACATTGTCATTGTCGACATTACCGATGCTTCAGGATGTCGACTCGACTATTTTGACTGCGCGTTTGCGTGGCGGGTCGTTTGGAATGGTGAATCCATTCCTGAAAGTGGGACGGTCGACTGAATCGGGTAAAAGTTTTGACTTCTCGGGTGAATATCTTTATGGTAAAAATGATTATCCGTTTACTATTGTCAATGGCAATGAGGTTACGCACCATCGTCGTAACAATAGTCGGATGAATTCTTTCCATCTTGAATCAAACGGTTCGGTTCGTCTTGCATCCCGCACGACACTGAATGGAAAGTTGTATTACTATGACAACAACCGTCAGTTGCCCGGACCTGTAATTTTGTATAATGAAATATCAAACGAGCGTCTGCACGACCGGAATTTCTTTGGACAGGCAAATTTAAGATCGGCTCTGTCGTCAACCGTGTCATTGCTTGCCAATGCCAAATTTAACTGGAGTGATTCCCATTATAGTGATCATGACGGCAAGTATCAGGGTGGAGTTCTTGAGCAAAACTATTATCAGCGTGAGTATTACATATCGGCGGCGGCTTTGTGGCTCCCGACTTCATCATGGTCACTTGTCTATGCTGCCGACTATACGTATAATAATCTTAACAGCAATCTGGCCCGCAATCAGCATCCGCGCCGCAGCAGTATTTTGCAGACAGTTACAGCCCGTTACCGCTTGTCTCGCCTCACGCTGACAGCCAGGGCGTTGGTGTCAACCTATATAAATGGTGTAAGGAGCGGTGATAAGCCCGATAACTCAAACCGTATTTCACCGTCGGTGAGTGCTGCCTATTCGATTCTTCACAACAAGGCTCTCACGTTCAGGGCTTCATATAAGAATATTTTCCGTATGCCCACGTTTAACGAGCTATATTATGACCATGTCGGTACGCTTGACCTTTTGCCCGAGTCAACTGACCAATTTAATTTTGGAGCGACGTATAATGTCTCGGGTCTCGGCGCGGTTTCGTCATTCTATATTACAGCCGACGGTTATATAAATAATGTAAAGGATAAAATCATGGCGATACCGGTGAGTATGTTTATGTGGCGTATGATGAATCTTGGCAAGGTTCGTTCGACCGGTGTAGATGTCACAATGGGAATGACATTTGACATTAAACAGGGTTGGCAGATTCTTGCTGACGGAAACTATAGTCTTCAGAACTCTACCACGCGTACAAACCGCGATGCTTCGGATTATGGCAAGCAGATTGCTTATACCCCGGTTCATTCGGGTAGTGTATCGGTCGCATGTGAAAATCCCTATGTCAATATATCGTTGCATGGAACAGGAGCCGGAGAGCGTTTTTCGACAAATAATCATGCAAACGGAACCTCAATGAGCGGATATTTTGAAGCCGGAGCAGCCGTGTATCGTATATTCCCGATAAAAAGTCATCGACTCGAGGTGAGGGTTGACCTGATAAATATGTTCAACCGTCAGTATGAGATTATCGCCCGTTATCCCATGCCGGGACGGTCGTGGCAGGCAAGTTTGAGATTTACTTTATAATAAATACTTTCACGATTACAGATTTACAAAATGAAAAAACTATTTAAACTATTATTATCGATAACTGTATCATTATCTTTTTTCTCATGTAGTGATAACGATGATCCCAATCCTATCATTGACCCTGTCATTGATGAGGCTAACGGCGCGTATATTCTCAACCGCGGTTCATATTATGACGGTATAGACGGCTCGGTCAATTATGTCAACCTTGAGACCGGCCTGAATACTCCCGATATATTTATGAGTGTTAACGGTCGCTCGCTCGGTGCCGGTCCCAATTCTATGGCTGTCTGGGGCGATTTCCTGTATATATTGGTTTATGAGTCAAACACAATGGAAATCGTTGACCGAAATACAATGATGCTGGTAAAACAGATAAAATTTGATGGCACGGGCGGTATTGAAGGTTCAGGTCCGCGACACATTGCAATGAGCGACACAAAGGCATATATCACGATGTTTGACGGTTATGTAATCAGCTTTGACTGCCTGACACTGAAGTGTGAACACTCGCTGGCTGTCGGAGACAATCCCGAGGGTATCGCTATTGTGGACGATTATATCTA
>JAIDNJ010000083.1 GCA_029063895.1 Muribaculaceae bacterium
CTACAAAGTTAATAAAATGCTTTTAATTATTAATGTAAATAAACTATTTTAAATATTAAAAACAAATTTTAAGAATAATCGCGGTCGTTTGCATTACCTTGATTATTCGTCGATAGTGTGTTTATCGGGGAGTGGTGATGCTTCAAACAACATTCTGAGCGACGACCCGTAGGTAAAGTAGCTCCATATCCAGTTGATTAAAACCGTAAGACGGTTTCGGGCTCCTAATATAGATATAAGGTGTATGAACATCCATGTTGCCCATGCTGTAAAGCCTCCGAAGCATAAATGTTTGAGATTTACAACCGCACGATTACGTCCGACGGTTGCCATTGTGCCCATGTCGTTATATCGGAATGTTTTTTTGAATGTACCTTTGTTTAGGTTGGATGCAAGATTTCGAGCTTGTTGGATCGCTACCTGAGCAAGCTGTGGGTGGCCTGCTTCAAACCGGCTGTCGGTAGTCATTATCGATATATCGCCGAGGGCATAGAGGTCGTCGATACCATTAACCCTGTTATAAGCATCAACGACAATGCGATGTCCGCGGCCATATTCTGGTTGGCGGCCTATAAAATCGATGTTGACGGTGGTTACGCCGGCGGTCCATACTACAAGCGACGAATCATAGGTTGTACCGTCACCACATGTTATAGTTTTGCCGTCATACGTTTTCATTATTTTGCCAAAGTTAACATCGACCATGAGGTTTTCAAGATATTTATGAGCAAGCTCCGATGATTTACCGCTCATAGTGCCGAGCAGTCGGTCACTGCCTTCAATCAAGGTTATTGAAATCTCATTTTTATTTATGCGCGGATATTCGCGGTCAATGATATAACGTTTCATCTCGCCGAGGGCACCTGCTATTTCAACTCCTGTAGGACCTCCACCGACAACAACAAAACGGAGCATATCCCGTCGTTTGGTTTCATCGGGTTCAATCGAGGCAAGTTCGAGGCGTTTCAATACTTCATTTCTAAGTGTCATCGCTTCGCCGGTCGATTTGAGGGTATAGACAAGATGTTCAAGATTTTCAATTCCAAAGAAGTTGTTGGTGGTTCCGGCAGCTATAACAGCGAGGTCATATTCAATGACTTCACGGTCGGTGGTGATAATATGCTTGTTGGTGTCGATAGTCCTGACTGTCCCAAGATTAAATCTAACACCTTTATTTTTATAATGATGCACCTCGCGCCTGAGCGGATAACATATTCCGGCCGGGTCGATGCCCGACGATGCAACCTGATAGAAAAGAGGTGGAAAACTATGATAGTTGTTCCTGTCAATGACCGTGACACGATATTTCGATTTATCGATTTTGCGTAACAGATTGAGTCCGGCAAATCCGCCGCCTATTATAACGAGATGTTTCTTTTCTTCTGACATAACTGATGATTTAAGCGACCAATATTCAAGGTCTTTAATGTAAAACAACATTATTTGGCTTTAGGTTCGCATAAACCGGTTGATAATTAATGTATTGTCCTTTTTTGCATGAACATATTTGCCCGTATGGTAAAAAAGCTGTAACTTTGTACCACTCATCAGAGGGTCTATAGTCGCAACTATCTGGCTGGATAAGATGTCGGGTGCGCCCGGTTGTTAAAACATCTTTTCCGGTCATTTTTTTATGTATATATTGAATTGAAACAAGATGGGAAACAAATCCACGTCTACCGGTCTCGACTATAAAAACGGGTCTATACCGGTGCTTTTCCGAAAACTGTTTTTACCCACCCTGCTGGGTATGATTTTTAATGCGCTCATTACCATTGTAGATGGTATATTTGTAGGTCGCGGTGTGGGGCCTGAAGGTATAGCGGCGGTCAATATCATCGCGCCATTGTTTATGGTCACTACCGGACTCGGCCTCATGTTTGGTATCGGCTCGGCAGTAATGGCGGGCATCTCAATTGCATCTCAACGATTTGAAAAAGCTAATACTATTGTTACATCGGCGTTCTTGTTTTCGACATAGGTTATAGTGGCTATTATCGCCGGTTGTTTTGCTTTTACCAATGAGGTTGCCTGTCTATTGGGTAGTTCGGATATTCTCATGTCAAAGGCGATCGACTATCTGCTTTATCTGCTTATAGGACTTGTACCCTTGATGTGGCAGAGCATAGGGATGATGGTTATTCGCCTTGACGGTTCTCCCAAATATGCCATGATGTGCAATGTTATTCCGTCGGTAATTAATATCGCACTTGACTGGTGGTTTGTTTTTCCGCTTGGAATGGGTGTGAAAGGTGCGGCTCTGGCCACATCGCTGTCATGTATTCTCGGTGGAATAATGTGCCTGATTTATTTCCGATGGTCCTATATTTTAAAATTTACCCGTCGGCTTGATGGTTTCCGCTCTATTGTATGGCGTGAAATGGAGATTGGTTCATCGGCATTTATCACCGAGATAGCGATGTCGGTGATGATGCTTACCGGCAACATAGTTTTTATGCAGGCATTTGGAGAGAATGGTGTGGCAGCCTATTCGATTGCTTGTTATCTGTTCCCACTCATTTTCATGATAAATAATGCTGTGGCTCAGTCGGCTCAGCCCATTATAAGTGTCAACTATGGCACCGGTAATTTTGATCGTGTCAAACAGGCGCTTAAAGTCAGTTTGTGTGTAGCCGGAGTTTGTGGGGTTTTGGCAACATCGGGAATCGCTGTTGGAGCGCGGTCGATAGTGGCGATGTTTATATCTCCCGATTGTGAGGCGGGGCTGATTGCTGTGTCGGGACTCCCTGTCTTTGCATTCTCGGGTATTTTCTTTGCATTGAATATCGCCTTTATCGGTTATTATCAAAGTGTCGAGAAATCATTGCGTGCGCTAATATTTACTTTGGTGCGTGGTATCGTGGTTCTTGTACCAATGTTCTTTTTATTGTCCCATTTATTCCCCGGATGGGGGATGTGGGCGGCCATTCCTACCACCGAGGCTCTTACCCTGATTATCATTTTGGCAACTTTCCGATACAAAAATAAGATTTATAAATAAAAAAGCGACGTGCCAATTTTGACGCGTCGCTTGGAATATTGTTTTAATAGTTTGGTCTACTTGCTGTTAATCAGAGTGGCTATATCGTTTTCAACTGTTGAGATTGTACCGATATTAAATTTTTCCTGTAATACCTTGAGAATATCAGGTGTGAAAAATGCGGGGAGGGTGGGACCGGTATGTATGTTCTGTACGCCCAGTGACAGGAGAGCCAAAAGGACAATCACTGCTTTCTGTTCATACCATGCGATGTTGTAGACTATAGGCAGGTCATTGATGCTGTCTACTTTAAGAGCGTCTTTGAGTGCCATCGCTATGCGGACGAGTGAATATGAATCGTTACACTGACCGGCGTCAAGAACGCGGGGTACACCTTCGATATCTCCGAGGGGCAGTTTGTTGTAGCGATATTTAGCACATCCGGCTGTCAGAATTACACAATCGTCGGGCAATGCCTGGGCGAAATCTGTGTAATAGCTACGCGAGGGGAATCGTCCGTCACATCCGGCCATAACAACAAACTTGCGTATTTTGCCACGATTGATAAGGTCAATGATTTTGGGCGCAAGTTCAACAACCTGATGGTGGGCAAAACCACCGACAATTTCGCCGTGTTCGATTTCGGTTGGAGGTTGGCAAGTTTTGGCACGTGCGATTACTTCTGAAAAATCGTGGTGGCCCTCAGCGTCGGCATCAATATGGTGTGTACCCGGCATGTCAACTACACCGAGAGTATAGACTCGGTCGGTATATGTTGTCGTTTTGCGTGGGGGAACAATACAGTTGGAGGTGAATACAAAACATCCGTTAAATTTCTCAAACTCGTCAATCTGTTTCCACCACGCGTTACCATAGTTTCCGGCAAAGTGGGGATACTTCTTGAAATAGGGATAATATTGACCTGGAAGCATCTCGGAGTGTGTATAAACATCCACTCCTGTTCCGGCAGTCTGTTCAAGAAGTTCCTCAAGGTCGTGAAGATCATGTCCTGAGATGAGAATACCGGGGTTGTTGCGTACTCCGGTATTGACTTTTGTGATTTCAGGATTACCATAGCGCCCGGTGTTGGCCGAGTCAAGCAAAGCCATAGCTTTCACACCACCTTCGCCCATATAAAGCACAACTTTAAGAAGTTCATCTACCGTTATGTCGGGACGGCTCACTTCTTTGAGTACCTTTTCGATACAGGCATATACATCATCGTCCTCATACTTGAGGTTGGCAGCATGGCGGGCATAGGCTGCAGCCCCTTTTGCACCATAGATAGCAAGCTGTTTCAAACCTCGTTTATCGGCATCAGGTTCGGCAAGAACTCCTGTCACCGATTCGAGTTTCTCATAATCTTCGGGCTCGGCTGCAAGCGTTACTTCGGGTGCGTCGGGTATTTTAATTCCCAATTCTTTACATTTTGCAATGAGTTCACGTTTCATTTGGAACGCGCGACGAATAAACCCGTCAAGCGAGTCGTTATCAAAGTTTGCGTTGGTGATGGTCGTGAAAAGAGCATCAATCACCTGATGATCGGCGTCGCGTTGGGGGCTGCCTTTACCACGAAGCAAATCATTGAGAATTGCGACTCCGCGTGTCACATACAGAAGTAAATCCATTCGACCTGAAGTTTCGGGCAATTTTCCGCATACTCCGCGAAGTGTGCAGCCTGTACCTTTGGCTGTTTCCTGACATTGATAGCAGAACATCGGGGCTTGGTTTTCCATAAGTTATGCTTTTATTTTGGTTAACATTACTTTTGAGTCAGCTTTAGCAACCACACTGTGAGGCACGGCTTCGCCCATAAGCAAAAATTGACCGACTGTGAGTGTATGAGGCTTGTCAAGCATAGTAAACTCGATTTCACCTTCGAGGACTGTTACCATTACTTCGGCAGGAGCTGTGTGAGTGTCAAGCTTTTGTCCGGCCTTGAACGCCAGAAGCGCTACGCCACCGTTATTGTTTGAAAAGATATTTTTAAAATGGACGCGGTCTGCGCCGTTTTCGATTTGAGAGGCGAGTTCATGGACTTCGCCAAACTTGAATTCGGTTTCCAGCATAGTAGTAAGTTTTAATGTCAGAAACCGGCTATATGTCGGTTTCGATAGTTAAACATTTCGATTTCAGGGTTTGTTCACATCGGCTCTTTGGGTGCGGTCATGCGTTGTCCCATATCTCCTGATGATTTTCCTGTTTTTGTTTCATGTCTTTTTAACAAATTTAATTCTCTTAATGTTGTTTATCTTTGAAAGATAATCGGTAAAATGAAAAAAATGCGTATCTTTGCCAAAACAAAACCAACGTTAAAC
>JAIDNJ010000084.1 GCA_029063895.1 Muribaculaceae bacterium
ATCAGAACGCTTGGTGTAGCCCAGCAGCCTATCGACATGCTCACCGTCACCGAGCAACTGCGTCAACAGGGCAATCTTGACAAAATCGGAGGTCCCATATATATTTCCGAACTGACTTCGAGAGTGACTTCGAGTGCCAACATCGAGTTTCACGCCCGTATTCTCGCTCAGAAATATGTTGCACGCGAACTCATCTCTTTTGCAAGCAGTATCGAGACTCAAGCCTTTGACGAGAGCAACGACATTGACGACATCCTCCAAACTGCCGAAGCAAAACTTTTTGAAATATCACAGAGAAATGTAAAAAAAGATGTAACGCAGATCGACCCTGTAATTGCCCAGGCTATCGAGTCGATCCAGAACGCAGCCAACCGTGAGTCGGGTCTCAGCGGACTCGCCTCGGGCTACCACGAACTTGACAAGGTGACATCGGGATGGCAAAACAGCGACCTCATCATCATTGCAGCCCGTCCTGCTATGGGTAAAACGGCATTTGTGCTGTCGATGGCCAAAAACATGGCTATCAACTACAATACACCATTGGCTATTTTTTCGCTTGAAATGTCCAACCTTCAGCTGGTGAACCGTCTCATCTCAAACGTGTGTGAAATTGAAGGTGAAAAAATCAAGAGCGGACGTCTCGACGAACGTGAATGGGACCAGCTGATGTCCCGAATCAAGAACCTTTACAGCGCTCCCATGTTTATTGATGATACACCATCTTTGTCAATTCTTGAATTAAGAACAAAAGCCCGCCGTCTTGTACGCGAACACAACATTCAGATGATTATCATCGACTACCTCCAGCTCATGAATGCCGCCGGCATGAAATTTGGCAGCCGAGAGCAGGAGGTCAGCATGATTTCGCGTTCACTCAAACAGCTCGCAAAAGAGCTCAACATTCCAATTATTGCCTTGTCTCAGCTCAACCGTTCAGTCGAGAACCGTACCGACGGAAAACGTCCTCAGCTATCTGACCTTCGTGAATCGGGAGCAATCGAGCAGGACGCCGACATCGTTTGCTTTATCCACCGCCCGGAATATTACCTTAAAAGCGGCATCGATGCCGAGGGACGTGATGTGCGCGGACTGGCTCAGTTCATTATAGCCAAGCACCGTAGCGGTTCGGTGGGTGACATCGATATGCGTTTCCGAAATAAATTTGCCCGATTTGAAAACTGGGTACCCAACGGCATGGATTCGGGACATGACGAAACTGTCGAATCACGCCTTAACGGGTCGGGTATGATGTCGTCGGGTTCAGGATCTGACGACCCGTTTGCCGGAATATCGCCGGGATTTGACAGCTCAAACCCGTTTTCAGGTGGATCGGCCGACATAACCGGTAAGCCTGAAGGATCTCCATTCTGATACATCACTTTAACGACAGTTTTTCAACATTATATAATGAAACAAGCTCTTATAGCATCAGCTATTTTTTTGACTCTCATACCGACGGCCTCGGCACAAAAAAATCATCCGGCCGTGGGACGCCCTCTCGATATACCTGCTGTTTTTGCAGGAAACTTTGGAGAACTCCGACCCAATCATTTCCACTCGGGCCTCGACTTCAAGACCCAGGGACGCACGGGACTCCCCATCAAAGCTATTGATGACGGTTATGTGAGCCGCTGCATAGTATCTCCGTGGGGCTTTGGGCGCGCTATCTATATTGTACACCCGTCAACCGGACTGACGTCGGTCTACGGCCACCTTGAAAATTTCTCTGATAAAATCGACAATGTCGTGCGTGATTTGCAATATCAAAACGAGACATTCACAATTGATCTCGATTTTGAGCCTGACGAGATTCCCGTAAAACGCGGTGAGATTATTGCCCTTAGTGGCAATGCCGGTAGCTCGGGTGGTCCGCACCTTCACATGGATATACGCGATACCGCCACCGGAGATGCTCTCGACCCAATGGAATTTTACCGTGATATCGTAAACGATAACGTAGCTCCCGAGGTTAGAAACCTTGGACTTTATCCCATTACTGACAAGGGGATTGTAAATGGCAATACCGACGGAACCGTGCTCGCTCCAAACGAGTTTTCAAAAGGATTTACAGCATGGGGACGTGTAACACCGGCAATAAACGCCTTTGACCGTATGACCGGCACCGGTAACATCTATGGAGTCAAATACCTCACTCTGATTGTTGACGGACGTCAGGTGTACAAACGTACAATCGACCGTTTCTCGTTTGACTCGACCAAAGCTGTCAATACTCTTGCTTACTATCCTGACGTCGCTCGCCGTGGACGTTGGATGATGGTCACCTATGTACCCCCGACACGACCGCTTGGCGACATGATTGAGGTTGAGGGTGACGGTTCGATAGATATCAACGAGGAACGCGACTACAAAATGGAGTTTGTACTTGAAGACGAAATGGGCAACGTGACACGCCGTCCGTTTACCGTGCGCGGGTGTCGGTCCGATATTCCTGTAAAATCGGGATCGGGAAGTCTTCTCAACTTTGACGGCGAACATTCTTATAACAACCAGGGGGTAAAGGCCCGTCTCCCCAAAGGTATTCTGTATGACAACACATATTTTAAAATCGATGTCTCGCCGGCTACCGATGGCTATCGTTCACCGATAGCTACAATCGGTGATTATCAGGTTCCGTTGGCCGGAGCATTTGAAATAGAGATTCCGCTCACCAATGACAACGAAAGCGATAAATCTAAATATTGTCTTGTAAGACTGTCGGGAAATCGACGTTCAGCTGTCGATGCAATGTATGAAAACGGGATTATGAAAGCCAAAGTTGACCGTTTTGGACGCTATGGCGTGACTGTCGATAAAACCGCCCCTACTATCACGCCTATTACCGGTAAAAACACAACTCCGGGCATCTTGAAATATCGTATTTCTGACAATCTGAGCGGTGTTGACGACTATCGCTGTGAAATTGATGGTAAATTTGCGCTGTTTGAATTAGACGGCAAGACCGCCACTATCAGTTTCAAAATGGATCCGGACCGTTTCAAGAAAGGCACCGACCATCAAATCCTTGTAACCGTGACCGATGCTTGTGGTAATACCGCCGAGCACCGGCAAACATTCCGCTGGTAATCTATATTAATCAATGAATATATTTGAGAGCCGACACAAAACAATAAATCTCCCGATGATTTTAAGAGTCATCGGGATACTGTTGATTTTCGAGTCGTTGTTCATGTGCTTGCCGCTCGGGGTCGCCCTAATATACAGTGAGGCCGACCTGCAGGTGTTTGGCATCGCGGCCGCAGTAACCCTGGTGGCGGGACTTGCCCTTGCCATAGGAGTCAAAACTACCCATCGCGACATGGGAAAGCGTGAAGGATTCCTGCTTACCTCACTTGTGTGGGTGGTTTTCTCTATTTTTGGAATGATTCCGTTTATTTTCGGGTCTCCAAAACTATGTATAAGCGATGCCTTTTTTGAATCAATGTCGGGATTTACGACTACCGGCGCATCGGTACTTAACGAGTCAGTGGTGATATCTCATGCAATTCACTTTTGGCGTGCGCTGATGCAGTGGATCGGAGGGATGGGAATCATACTTTTCACCCTTGCCGTGCTTCCAATGCTTAACTCGTCGGGGGGGATGATGATGTTCAATGCCGAGGTTACCGGTGTTACTCACGACAAGCTCAAACCGCGCGTAAGCCAGACAGCCAAACGACTTTGGGCTGTATACACAGCCCTCACTCTTGCACTGATTATTCTGTTGTGGTTCGGGCCTATGAACTTTTTTGAGGCAATTTGCCATGCATTGAGTACCATATCGACCGGAGGCTTTTCAACACGTAGCGAAAGTATATCGGCATGGGGGTCAATGTATGTCAAGATTGTGATGACAGTCTTCATGTTTGTTGGCGGTATCAATTTCGCGCTTCTCTACAAAGGTGTCACCGGACAATTCCGTCATGTATGGGAAAATCAGGCGTTCCGTATCTATGTTTTCACAATCGGAGGTGTCTTCTGCATTTTTGCAGCCACTCTGTTTATCAATCATACCGGTCACACATTTGAGACAATCGTCATCGATCCTATATTTCAAATTGTATCGATGATGACATCGACCGGATATACAGTTATCGGGTTTGAAAACTGGGGGGTATTCCTGCTGATGATATGCATTATCCTGATGTTTTTCGGAGCATGTGCCGGTTCAACAAGCGGTGGAGCTAAACTTGACCGTGCAATCATAGTGCTTAAAAATGTCAGAAACGAGGTTTATCGCGTGTTACATCCCAACTCGGTTTTGTCGGTAAAAATAGGCAACCGGATATCCTCACCCGAAATTGTCAGCAAGGTACTTGCATTCATTATCCTTTACGGCCTCATCATCGTGGTTGGAGCGCTCTTGCTGACAATACTAAACATCCCGCTTGTCGACTCTCTGTTTGCCTCATTCTCGTGTGTGAGCAATGCCGGGGTTCCTACAGGTATCACCGGATATGGCACGACCTACGAAGTATTTGGTACCGCCGGCAAATGGATATTGTCACTGCTGATGCTGACAGGCCGTCTTGAACTTTTCACCGTAATAGTGCTTTTCACCCCCGGATTCTGGCGTCGCTGACCATCTGACACCCACTAAAACCGAAAAAAGAACCGCAACTTAAAGAATTTTTTCCTTAATTCTTGTAAAGACGATTAAATTGTTTTAATTTTGTCGGAGATTAAAGAAAGAGTTCTTTTTTCAAACTAAACGACAACTTAACTTTAAATCAAATTAATAAACTAAACATCCTAACATTCTATGTGGTTATTTAACTCTTCCATAGGAAGGAAATTCGTCATGGCTCTCACCGGCGCGTTTCTTGTCCTATTCGTCACATTTCACGTTTTGATGAACGGAGTTGCCATCTTCTGGCCCGCTGCCTACAATGTAGTTTGCGAGTTCCTTGGTGCCAACTGGTATGCACTCATCGGTAGTGCAATCCTTGCTCTCGGGTTCATCATTCACATCGTTTATGCCGTTTGGCTGACAGTTCAGAACCGCGATGCTCGTGGAAACGACCGTTACAACGTTGTAAAAAAACCTGCACAGGTTGAATGGTCTTCTCAGAACATGCTCGTTCTCGGTATTGTAATCCTTGCCTTCCTTGTGATCCACATGATCCAGTTCTGGGCCAAGATGCAGCTTGCCGAAATCTGTCATTTCACCGTGACCGACCCCGCCAACGGAGCAGCAGTTCCCCCGGCAGCCGGCACATGGTTCCTTCAGATTGCATTCAGCCAGTGGTACACTCTTCCCATCTACCTCATCGGCTTCATCGCTCTCTGGTTCCACATGACCCACGGC
>JAIDNJ010000085.1 GCA_029063895.1 Muribaculaceae bacterium
ACCAGAATCCAATCGGAAAGTCATCACGCAGTAACCCGGCCACCTATCTTAAAGCCTATGACGAGATCCGCGGGCTTTTTGCATCTCAACAAGCCGCCGCACAGATGGGGTTCACACCCGCCTATTTCTCGTTCAACACCGAGGGGGGACGCTGTGAAGAGTGTAAAGGCGACGGATATATAACTGTCGAGATGCAATTCATGGCCGACATCACCATTCCTTGTGAATCGTGTCACGGTCAGCGTTTCAAACGCGACATTCTTGAGATAACATATCGCGGCAAGAACATCAACGATGTTCTCAACATGACGGTCAATCAAGCGATAGAATTTTTCAGTGAAGTTGACGGCAGTTTTGAGCGCAAGATTGTGAAACGCCTTAAACCGCTCAGCGATGTCGGGCTCGGATACATCAAACTCGGTCAATCGTCATCTACGCTCTCGGGCGGTGAAAACCAGCGTGTTAAACTGGCAAGCTATCTTGCAGGCGATAATCGGCAACCTACCATGTTTATTTTTGACGAACCTACAACGGGACTTCATATCCATGACATTTCAACTCTGCTTGACTCGCTGAACCGTCTTATTGCTCTCGGACATTCGGTAGTCATTATCGAGCATAATATCGACGTGATCAAAACCGCCGACCATGTTATTGACATCGGTCCTGAAGGTGGCGATAAAGGCGGTTATCTCGTTGCTACAGGTACACCCGAGCAAATAATGGAATCACCTCAGAGTTATACAGGAGCTTTCTTACTGGCCGATTCAAAACGCTAAATCCAATCCATCTTGATATCATTCCTTGAGCTCGTCGCGCAGTGTCGCTTCGAGCTCTTTTATTTGTTTTCTGATATTACGGTCAATTAGCAGTCCGATTATTGCTCCGATTACTCCTCCCGCAAGTCCGGCATAATCAAGACCTTCTCCTTTCAACGAACAATACCAGAGCAACATGATCAGCACCGGGATACCGACACTCATGTTCACGACCTTGAAACGGCATCTCAGCTTTTTGAAATCAAGCACCCCGATAAGCGCCTCTTTGACACTCATCACGTTCAAATCAATTTTGCCGACACGGTAATAAAGTATAGCATTGGTCGTAGCTGCCCATAAAAAGAATAACGCCAGGACCAAACAAAGCCATTCGGGCGCCAGGTTCATCTTCATAAGTGACATGCTGACAAGCCACGGCGACAAAAAGCCCGCTATCATCAGCCTCGCGAATATATGACGCAGACGTTCACGTTGGGGGCGCATGTTAGCCTTCGTGAGCTGTTGTCTGAGCTGGGCGTTCATCGACTCGGCCCGTTTAAGCTCCGTGTTCATTTCCTTCCACGATTGTTTAAGTTCGTCAAGTTTCATATCCGGTCGGTTTTACAGATTTATTCACTCATTTTCGGCCTCGTTTATAAGCCTGTTTTTTATTCGGTGGAGACGCGTGGCGATATTGGCACGTGTCAGCCCTGTTATTTCGGCTATCTCATCATAGCTTTTCTCATCGAGCCACAACATTATGATAGCCCGGTCAAGTTTTCCAAGACACGATATCAGCCTATATAACTCCTTGACATCTTCATTGCGGGTCGATACTTCCTCGGCCACATCATAGAGCGCATCAAGCGGAAGTACCCCATAATACCGGCTGTTCTTACGGTAATAGGTTATACATGTGTTTAACGTGACCCTGTATATCCATGTCGACTCGGCAGCGTCACCTCTGAATCTTCCGAACCCCTGCCATAGGTTGGCAAGAGTCTCCTGATACAAATCGTTGAAATGATCTCGCCCCTGAGAATAAACATAGCATACCCGGCTTATGGTCGAACTGTTACGTTCAATCATAGCCATAAACTGCTGCTCGGTTGCTGTCTGAGTTTTTTTCATCGACTCAATTTATCAGGTCTTTTATTATTGGACGCTGAATATCCTCAATAATTACATCGGTTTGCAAATTTATCACATTTTTTGATTGACTCCACTTTTTTTATACCCGCAGCTATGAGGATGTTTGCAAAAATTAAGTTTAATTTAAAAAATCTCGTTCATTTTAGTCTCGCTAAATTATCTTATCTCGCGATTTATTGCTAACTTTGCAAATCGAAACGGAACCTCAT
>JAIDNJ010000086.1 GCA_029063895.1 Muribaculaceae bacterium
GGGGCGTAGCGCAGTCCGGTAGCGCACCTGGTTTGGGACCAGGTGGTCGCAGGTTCGAATCCTGTCACCCCGACAAATAAGATTATAATAGAAGTGAAAAGAAAGGTATGGGAGTTCTTCTCGTGAGAAAAGAGCTCCTTTTTTGTGTCCTGTTGAATTTTAAGTGTAAATAAAGAAGGCGATATGTCAATTATGACACACCGCCATCTTACGTGTAATATTATTTGAATGTCTTTTTTATATAACTCCGTGAGATTTGAATACTTTCTCGATTTTTTCGAGGGCATATTCTACTTGCTCCTGAGTGTGGGTTGCCATGAGGCTGAAGCGGATGAGTGTATCCTGAGGGGCGACAGCCGGCGAAACGACAGGGTTTACAAAGATCCCCTCTTCGAGAAGGTCGCGGGTGATTGCAAATGTCTTGAAGTTGTCGCGGATAAAGAGTGGGATAATAGGTGTTGAGGTATTGCCGATTTCAACACCCATCTTTTTGAAACCGTCGAGGGCAAAGTTGGTGAGCTTCCAGAGCTGTTCCTGGCGCTCGGGCTCGGCTTTCATGATTTCGAGAGCCTTTAGAGCTGCCGCGGTCGACGCGGGAGTGATGCTGGCTGTGAAGATGTAGGAACGCGAGTGGTGACGCAGGAAGTTGGTGACTTCTTTATCGGTAGCGATGAAGCCTCCGAGCGATGCAAATGATTTTGAGAATGTTCCCATGATGAGGTCAACATCATTGGCTACGCCCTGAGCGTGACAAACACCGCGGCCGCCTTCGCCAAAGACACCGATACCGTGTGCCTCGTCGATCATGACGGCAGCATTGTATTTTTTTGCGAGCTCAGTGATGCGTTTTACATCGGCAACGTCACCTTCCATAGAGAAGACGGCGTCAGAAACAATGAGCTTTACACGGTCGGGATCGCATTTCTGGAGTTGTTTTTCAAGCGACTCCATGTCGTTGTGACGGTATTTGAGACTCTTTGAAAAAGACGCGCGGAGACCTTCGATAATCGATGCGTGATCCTGTTCATCCCAAAGAATGTAGTCTTTGGGGCCTGTAAGACAAGAAACCACACCGAGGTTGACGCCAAAGCCTGTTGAATAAATCATGACGTCTTCCTTGCCGATATACTCGGCAAGAGCATTCTCGAGCTTCTTGTGAAGGTCAAGTGTTCCGTTGAGGAACGGCGAACCGGCACATCCGGTACCATATTTCCGGGTGGCTTCAATAGCTGCTTCCTTGATGCGGGGGTCGTTTACCAGACCGGTGTAGCAGTTTGAACCAAACATAAGCACCTTTTTGCCGTCAATGATAACTTCAGGGTCCTGCTCACTCGAGATAGCCCTGAAATAGGGGTAGATTCCGGCTGCTTTAGCTTCTTGGGGCGCTGTGTATTGCGATAATTTAGCCTGTAATAGCTTTTTCATTGTAGTTATGTGACGCTTTTGTTTTAATCAGCCTTGTCAGGCTTTTGTGAGTTCGTCTAAATTATATAGTGTGCAAAGTTAACAAGAATTATTTGAATTGAGGAATATATGGAATGTTTTTTTTTGTTAACCGAGCACGGTTAGTTCATTTTGACATCATTTTGTGAGTTTTGTAACCTTTTTGTATTGTATTGGACATATGAACTCGATTATACAGCTTCTAACCATAATTAACCTTTTTTTTTCAACCAACCGCCGGGGTGATTCGTTCTATTGGCAAACGAAATTCAAGTACAAAATCAAAATTCAAGCAATACAAAATCTATTTTATTATGGAACGTAAAATATCACTCTCTCAAGTACAGAAAGCCGTAGAAGAGGCTTATGAAAATGTCAAAGATCTTAACGACGGGGCTGTTGATTCACGTCTTGACGGTGTCGACGCTTCAAAATTTGGTATTGTGATTGAGCTTGCCGATGGTTCGGTTATCGAGAAAGGCGACGTTGATGTTGCCGCTCCTTTAGGATCGATCGTTACTGTACCGGTGGCTTCAATTCTTCTTTCTCAGGATAAATTTGTGAAGGAAGCCGAAAAAGGTTGCGGTTGTGGTTGCGGTTGTAAAGATCAGGCCAAACCCCGCGGCAGTGTCAAGGCCAAACTTGTACGTGGTATCAGTGCTATCGAACCTGTAGGTGACTTTGATTCAAAATGGAATTTCCTTGAAAATCGAATGATCGATATGATGGGTGATGCACCCGAGCTTGATGAGAAGCTTTACAAGGCGCTCAAAGCCGAAAACGAGCAGACTGCTGTTGTAAACCAGTTTGCCGAGACCGGTTATTTCTTGTTTGACGATGCAGCCAAGTCGGTCGACCTCGCTGCTCGTGCAATGTCAATGAAAGCCAGTGCACGTCAGGTCGCTGCAATGGGAGCAACAATCGCAGCTGACGGAGTCAATCCTCGTGACAAGAAGATTGTTTTTGATGGTGCAATTACACCGGCGCTTGTTGCCCGAATGGCTCTTTCAGGTAAGAAATTTGGCAAGAAAATGTTGCTCAAAGCCGGAATTCCTGCCAAGAAAAGCTTTGGCGGACTTGTGATGGGTGTTGTTCCCGGTGTGATGTCAATCGCAGCCTATTCGCCGATGGTAAACGATCGCGGAGCATCGGTTAAGGCCGTTCGCGCTATCGTCCAAATCATGAATAAGCTTCAGATTAATGTGTTTGGCAGCGCGCGCATAGTGATAGAATAAACAAACCAAACAATCGCATATAGAAAACGACTGGGCTTCAAAAGAAGTCCGGTCGTTTTGCTTGGGTGAGGTGTGGGGGTCGAACCCACGACCTTCGGAACCACAATCCGACGCTCTAACCAACTGAGCTAAACTCACCATCTGTTATTTTCGACTGCAAAGTTAAGCACAATTTTTTTAATGACCAAATTTTTTTTGATGATTATTAGGACTTAATATTAAAAAAAATTGCAGAGTCATACATATTTGTAGCGAAAGTTGCTGAAAATCATCCGATTATTTTAAATAGGCTATCTTTAGTAAAGACTTTGTTATGTTTTACTTCCCGGCGAGAGTGACGGGACCAAAGAAGGACGGCTGGTGGAAGTCGGGCGACGGGGTGTCTATTGGCCACCATGAAAGATAGTGGGGCTGGGATGTGGCCGACGCACACTTGTTGAAGTTGGCTTTGATTTGGATTGGCTCCCCCTTAAATTCAAGGCCGATAAGGTCGAGCGGAATAGCCATGGTTATGCTCCATGAAAAAAGTCCCTCGACTTCGTTGAACGGACGGGTCCCACACGATGCATATCGGATGATTCTCGCCAGTTGCTCATCGTTGAGGCGTGTGGGGTTGTGGCGCTCCGAGCGACATGATGCGTTGATGGCTCCGATGCAGTTGAGCTCAAAGTTGAAATAAAAATTATCACCGGTCGGCGATACAAAAAACTCGACACAAGAGTCCTGACTCACCGGCGAATTGTTGTTGGTGTTGACAGCTCGTAAAAAGTTGCACCTGACAAAGAATTCTATAAATATGTATGACCCGTTGTGGCCGGTATAGACAGCGGTGAGCGGGTGATAGGGAAACTGGCTTTTCCAGTTGACCGAGTCGACTGACACCCGGTTACCGTGTTCGTGAAGAATTGAAGTCGCATCGGTGATATTTGATGCATCAAGTTGTTCCAGATAGGGAATTACAAGGGGAGACGGTTTATCCATGAAGCTGAGAAATGTAACCTTTTATACTCATGTAACAGCCAAAGGCGGCCATTAAAAAGAGGATGATGGCTATCGCGCGGTTGAGCAGCCACATTGACCTCACGTTGAAGTGGGCACGCACTTTGTTTACAAAATATGTGATGGTATACCACCAGATGAGGGCGCCGGCAAAGATTCCGGCATATCCGGCCATATAGTGATAATATTGATATTCGGGAACAAGGAAGTTGAAACGCGCAAAAAGACCTATGATGAAAAATAGAATCAAGGGATTGGAAAATGTAAAGAGAAAGCCGGTTCCAAAGTCTGCAAAAAAATTGTTGGGCTGGTCTGAACGGCTGTGAAGGGAGCGGGTCGGGTTTTTACGGAAAAGATAGAAGGCAAATGCAGCCAGAACAATACTTCCCAAAATTTGCAGAACCGCCTGATTGGCCGATACAAAGTCAGTAATGAACGACAAACCGAGGCCGGTGAGCAGGCAGTAGACAAGATCGGACAATGCCGCCCCTACACCGGTAAAGAAAGCCGGCCAGCGTCCTTTGTTGAGAGTGCGCTGGATACAGAGCATACCGATAGGGCCCATCGGGGCTGAAATGAGGATGCCGATGAGCAGGCCGCTGAATACTATTTGTGGAAACAGATTCATTGATGAACTATAGTTGTTGCAAAGTTATGAAATTTTGTCGAATACAGTCAAATTTTTATAGGAGTAATTTTATGAGGTCTATTTGTTTCATATGGTAAAAAGTAGTAATTTTGCTTTGAAAATGGACGATGCCGGCTTGAAGATATACCTTGACCGTCACTCCTGTTTAAATTAACCGAAAATAATTGAATTAATACAACTTGTTATGGCACAATGGTTTGAATGTAAAGTACGTTTTGATAAAATGCAGGAAAACGGCTCGGTAAAAAAAGTGAATGAGCCCTATTTGGTTGACGCGCTCTCGTTTACCGAGGCCGAGGCCCGTATTATCGAGGAAATGACTCCTTTTATTTCGGGCGATTTCTCGGTGTCGGCTGTGAAACGCACAAAAATTGCCGAAATATTTCGTGATGACTCGACCGACCGCTGGTATCTTGTCAAGGTCGCTTTTATAACTATCGATGAGAAAACGGCTGCTGAGAAAAAATCGGTTTCTCAAATTTTGGTTGCTGCCAATGATTTCAAGGGTGCCTATGACAACTTTATGGAAGGAATGAAAGGTGTGCTCGGCGATTTTGAAATACAGTCGATCAACGAGACAATGATTATGGATGTCTATGATGCCAAACTTGGCGAAAAGAAAGGCGAATGACAACTGACGTCCAAGCGGCAATTCTCCGTTATCACGCCGAGCTCGATCCTATCGGCGTGAAACTGGTCGCTGTATCAAAATTTCATCCTGCATCGCTGGTGTCCGAGGCTTATGATGCCGGTCAGCGGCTTTTTGGCGAGAGTCGTGTCGATGAACTCCTTGAAAAAGAGCAGGTGTTGCCCTCCGATATCGTGTGGCATTTTATAGGACATCTTCAAACCAATAAGGTGCGCAAACTTGTCGGTCATGTGTCAATGATCGAGAGTGTTGATTCGGAACGGCTTCTCGACCTTATAGATGCCGAGTCGGCTCGCAAGGGTGTCGTGACCGATGTATTGCTTCAGCTTCATGTAGCGCGCGAGGAGACAAAATTCGGATTTTCGCCCGACGAACTTCTTGAATACTTCAGGGACCGCCGTTTTGAAAATCTTAAAGCGACCCACTTGTGCGGAGTGATGGGCATGGCCTCAAACACCGATGACGTTGATCGAATCAATGCCGATTTTAAACAGATTGCCGATACCCGTCGTCAAATTTTGGAGATTGCGCCTGACCTTATGAGGTTTGACATCGTGTCAATGGGCATGAGCGGAGACTATCGTGAGGCTATCGCCAATGGAGCGACTCATGTGCGCATCGGTACCGATATTTTTGGCAGCCGACAATACTAAAACGCAAAAATAGCGGCAAAAAATAGCTTATTCCGACATTTTTGCTTATATTTGTCGCGATTATTACGAAAACAATTAACTTAATAAATCCATATCATTAACATGTCAACTAACACTGCATCTCAGCCAAAGACAAAAGGGGCCAACATTGCCATCGTGACGATGTTTTTCCTTTTTGCCATGATTGCTTTCGTGACCAACCTCGCGGCACCGTTCGGTACCATTTGGAAAAACCAGTATGACTGGTCGGGCATGGTCGGCAACATGATGAACTTCCTCGCCTATCTATTCATGGGTATTCCCGCCGGTAACCTTCTTGTGAAAATCGGTTACAAAAAAACAGCCCTCCTTGCTATCGCAATCGGTATCTTCGGACTTTTCCTTCAGGTTCTTTCGAGCCAGGTAGGTGGCGAGACCGATGTTTTTGCTGTCGGTGGCAACATGGTTCACTTTAACTATATAATCTACCTTGCCGGTGCGTTCATCTGCGGTTTCTGTGTTTGTATGCTCAACACCGTTGTAAACCCCATGCTCAATAATCTCGGTGGTGGCGGTAACCGTGGTAATCAGCTCATCCAAACCGGTGGCTCGTGCAACTCACTTGCCGCGACTCTCACTCCGCTTCTCGTCGGTATTCTCATCGGTCAGGTTACCCAGTCGACTGCAATGACCGACGTTCTTCCCCTGCTGTTCATCGCTATGGGCGTGTTTGTACTTGCTTTCCTCGTAATCTGGTTTGTAAACATTCCCGAGTATCAGCAGAACGGCGTCAAGAAAGTCAAGATGTCACATAGCCCCTGGAGTTTCCGCCACACCGTTCTCGGTGTTATCGGTATCTTCTTCTATGTAGGTATCGAGGTCGGTATCCCCGGTATCCTCATCTTCTATCTCTCAGATAGCGAGGCTTCAGGTATAACCGTTAATGCTACCGCTGTTGCCGGTGCCGTTGCAGCTGTTTACTGGTTGCTCATGCTCTGTGGTCGTCTTGTTTCAAGCGTGATTTCAGGTAAAGTATCGAGCCGCGCACAGCTCATCACTGTATCGGCAGTAGGTATTCTTCTGATCATGGCAGCGATCTTCCTCCCCTCGTCACTCCGCATCTCTATGCCGGCCTATAGTGTAGAAGACGGTTTCTCTATGGCTCAGGTTCCGATGAGCGCTGCTCTCCTTGTTCTCTGCGGTCTTTGCACTTCGGTTATGTGGGGCGGCATCTTTAACCTCGCTGTTGAAGGCCTCGGCAAATACACAGCCAAAGCGTCGGGTATCTTCATGATGATGGTAGTAGGTGGTGGAGTCATGCCTCTCATTCAGGAAGCCATCGCCGGCAAAATCGGCTATCTTGCTTCCTACTGGCTTGTAGTCGCAATGCTTGCTTACCTTCTCTTCTACGCTTTCATCGGTAGCCGCAATGTCAATACCGACATCCCTGTTGGTGAAGAAGAAGAGGTTGAAAACGCCCTCTGAAATTAATCGGATATAGCTATAAAGAGGCTGTCTAACTTCAGTTGTTAGACAGCCTCTTTTATTATATCATTGTTTTCACCAACTCTATGAAAGGATTGATAAAATTTGGGAATGTGAGGTTCACTTTATAATCCGCGAATACTATCGTCAGAGACGATAAATAGATTTTAACCCCGCCATGAAGCCTGATAGGGCAGATTGGTGGGGTTAACTAATGTAGCAAAAGTAAACATCCTTGACGAGGATGAACAGGTCAAGGTAGAGTTCATCGTCTCAGACGATGAGTAGAAGAGTGGACTGTGGTTGTCCCCACCAAGTCGCTGTCGCTCCATGACGGGGTTTAAAATTGTATATGGTCTTCGACCAATAATTCTCCTGTTAAATAGTATGGAGGATTGAAAGAAATTTGCCTGTAGATTTGGTTCTTATTTCCGAGGTTTGAACGCGAGAGTGGCTACGGTGAGGGCAATGTCGCCGCGACGAATTTCCACTTTATCCTCATTGTCGTCATCGGCCGGGCCACGGAGTATAGAGACTCGGTCACCAAAATAGGCCTCGTGATGAAAGACAATGTCGAGCTTAACCGGTTTCATGGTGTCAAAAAAGTCAACGGTGTAGAGGTTCATTATATGCTCGAGATAACGGGTAGTGTTGACATGGCGGTTGCAGTCGATGTCACAGTAGCGGAACGTATAGTCGATTTTATACTCGGCATCGCTGACCGGAGTGAGTCGTCGGAACCCTTTCATCGGCGGATTAACGCCGGTGTCGGGGAGGCCGTCGGAAAGTATCTCTTTGAGATTGGCCGGTTTGCGGGTGTCTATATCGATAGCGACCCAACGGGTGAGGGCATAACCGATTATATTGCCATCGATATCGGCCATAGCATAGGCTCGGTCGCTGTAAAGGCGGGTAGTGGTGACCACCCATGTGGTGATTGTATATGACTGATTGATGCGCGGGTAGGTTGTCATGTCGATCGACATGCGGTTGAGGACCCATGATGTATTGCTGCGGCGCAGACGGTCATAACCGAAGTCGAGACTGTTGGCATGGGCGGTTGCGATGTCAATTAGATGCTGTGATAACGATGTGAGCGGTAGGTCTCCTTGTGCATTACAACGTCCCGCGCTCAAAAAGAAACGCGATACGTAGCTCTTTTCAGGTATTTTGAAATCACTCATTGGCTTCGTTGATTTGGTCGATTCGTCGGTTCTGTTCAACGAGATATTCGGTGACATATTCATTGGGCGATTGGGTGACAATGACGCGGCCGCTTCTCACAAATTGTTTCAGGTTAAACCGTTTGAGCTCGTTAAACAGGGCCTCGGTTTCGCGGTAGTGACCGGTCTTTTCAATGACGGTGAAGTCGCGTTTCACCTCAAGGATACGTGCCGAGTGGTCGCGGATGATACGTTCTACGTGGGGTTCGTCAAGAAGCAGGTCGGTCGATATTTTATAGAGTGCGACCTCCTGATATATAATCTCGCTGTCGTCATATACAAATACTTTGAGAACTTCAATACAACGCTCTATCTGCTTTGCCACCTGGTCGAGAAGCTCACGATCGGTAAATGCAGTGATAATCCATTTTGTCACACCCGGAATCGAACACGAACTTGCCGATATTGACTCGATGTTGATGCCTCGACGGGTGAAAATGAGCGAAACCCGGCTAAGAAGACCAACCGAGTTTTCTGAAAAAATAGTGATTGTATATAGTTTGTTTTCCATTTAGGCGAGGTTAAAATTTAATAGACAGGTTATTGAGGATTGTTGTCAAGTCGGTCCTGTTCAAGCCGTCGCGACTGTATCTCAAGAAACTCGGTTACAAGCTCCTCGGTCGATTTGGTGACGATGACACGGCCACTGCGCTCAAATTGTTTGAGCCCGTAGGGGCGGAGTGTGGCAAGCAACGCCTCGGTTTCGCGGTAGTGACCGGTTTTCTCGATGACTGTATATTCTTCGGTGATGTCGAGTATGCGGGCCGAGTGAGCGCGAATGATGTCCTCTATTTTATGCTCTTTGAGCAGGAGGGCGGTTGCTACTTTATAGAGAGCGACTTCCTGATAAATAATCTGTTCGTCATCAAATACAAAGACTTTGAGCACGTCGATACATCGCTCGACCTGAGCGGCGATTTTTTCCATCGAGCGACGTGTTGTCTTGGCTGTGATGACCCATTTTGTCACACCCTCAATCGAGCAGGCTCCGACCGAGATTGACTCGATATTGACACATCGGCGCGTGAAGATTACCGATACCCGGCTCACGAGACCAACCGTGTTTTCGGAATAGAGGCATAACGTGAAAAGATGTTCTGAATTGTCGGTCATGGCAGGCTTATTTGAGTGGGTAGTAATTTTCGTCTTTTGAAAGCATGATAGACTCAAACGAGGTGCCGGCGGCAATCATCGGGAATACCATTTCGTTGTAGCCGATGGCTACGTTGAGCAGATAGGCGTTGTCGTCGGCGAGCATGTCGGCTATGGCAGCCTGAAGGTCTTCACGACGTGTCACTTTTCCAGAGCGGATGCCATAGGCTGAGGCGATGGCGTTGAAGTCGGGATTGAAAAGCGGAGTCTGTGAAAAACGGCTGTCAAAGAACAGTTCCTGCCATTGGCGCACGTTGCCAAGATAGTCGTTGTTGAGCAGAATGATTTTCACGCCGACATTGTAGGCCATTATCGTGCCGAGTTCCTGGATTGTCATCTGTAAACCGCCGTCACCTACAAAAAGGCATACGGTACGTTCGGGAGTACCGATTTTGGCTCCCATTGCTGCCGGAAGTCCGAAGCCCATCGTACCGAGTCCGCCCGACGACAAGAAACTTTTATCGGAGTGATAACGGAAGTAGCGGGCGGCAAACATCTGGTTCTGGCCTACGTCGGTGACACAGACAGCATTGTCGGGAACTGCATCGGCTACCGCGCGGATAACCTCACCCATGTGGAGGGGACCACCTTCGGGACGCAGAACCTTTGAAATTACTTTTTCATCCTCGATGAGGTCACGTTTATCAAAGGAATCCCCCCAGTTATTTTGTGTCGAACCATTGACTTTTGGAAGCAATGCCTTGAAAAAGTCATCGGCATCGGCATGAATCGATTTATAGGTCTTTATGTTGCGGTTAAGCTCGGCACTTTCTATATCGACATGGACAATGCGGGCATTGGGTCCATAGGTGTTGAAGTCGCCGACGACGCGGTCGTCAAAACGGAGTCCGACACCGATGATGACGTCGGCTTCGAGGGTGGCAGCGTTGGGTCCTAAGTTGCCGTGCATGCCAACCATACCCTTGTTGAGCGGATGGTCTGACGGGATTGTCGAGAGACCGAGCAGTGTTGTGGCAACAGGGATATTGGCTTTCTCGGCGAGCTCGATCATCGATTTCTCGGCGTTGGCGATCATGACACCGTGACCGGCGATAATCATCGGCTTTTTGGCTGATGCAAGCATCTCGGCAACCTCTTCAATGTCGGCCGGGTCGATGTCGGGACGCGGATTGTAGCTGCGGATGGCGCGACAGCGTTCGTGGCTCCAGTCCATCATGCCTACCTGGGCGTCTTTGGCGATGTCAAGCACAACCGGGCCGGGGCGTCCGGTCGATGCGATATAGAATGCACGGGCCACTGCCGATGGTATGTCTTCGGGGCGACGTATCTGGATAGCCCACTTGGTCACCTGCTGGGTCATGGCCACAACGTCGGTTTCCTGAAATGCGTCGGTACCGAGAAAGTTTGAAGCAACCTGCCCACTGATGACAACAATCGGAGTGCTGTCCATCAGCGCGTCGGCCAGTCCGGTAACGACATTGGCAGCCCCGGGGCCCGAGGTAACGATGACAACACCGGGACGTCCGGTAGTGCGGGCGTAACCCTGAGCGGCGTGAATCGCACCCTGCTCGTGGCGCACGAGAATGTGACGCAACTTGTCGGTGTAGTCATAGAGTTTGTCATATACAGTGATGATGGCGCCGCCCGGATAGCCGAAAATTGTATCGACACCCTCGCAAACCAATGATTTTAGAAGTCCTTCAGCACCTGAGATCTGATGATTTTCCATCCTTATATTTTTTTGAGGTTATCAAATGTTTCTAACGCCACCCTTGTCGGCCGACGATACCATTGAAGCGTATGCACGGAGCGCTTTTGACACTTCGCGCTTACGATGACGCGGAGTAAATGCATCCTTACCGCGGGCTTCCTCCTCGCGGCGGCGGGCGTCGAGTGTCTCGTTGTCGATTTTGAGGTTGATTGATCGGGCGGGAATGTCAATCTCGATGATGTCGCCGTCGCGTACCAGACCGATGTTACCGCCAGCCGCGGCCTCGGGTGAGATGTGACCGATTGAGAGTCCCGATGTGCCGCCCGAAAAACGTCCGTCGGTTATAAGCGCACACTCGCGACCAAGATGTTTGGCCTTTATATAGCTTGTGGGGTAGAGCATTTCCTGCATGCCTGGGCCACCTTTGGGACCTTCGTGGGTGATTACAACGACATCGCCGGCTTTTACTTTGTCGCCAAGGATACCCTCGACAGCTTCATCTTGAGATTCAAAAACTTTGGCCGGACCTGTAAATCGGAGAATCGACTCGTCGACACCGGCAGTCTTGACCACGCAGCCATCCTGAGCTATGTTACCCCGGAGCACGGCAAGACCTCCGTCACGTGAATAAGCATGCTCGATGTCGCGGATACAGCCCGAGGCACGGTCGGTATCGAGTGTCGAGAAAAATGTCATCTGCGATCCCATTTTGGTGGAACGTTTTCCACCGGGGGCAGCTTTCCAGAGTTCGTCGGCGCTATCGGTAAAATTCTTACCTCCTATAGCCCATGTCTCGATAGCCTGACCGAGTGTCATGCCGTCGACACGATTGACGTTGGTGTCGATGAGGTTGGCATCGGCGAGCTGTTTCATGATGGAGAGGATGCCGCCGGCCCGGTTTACGTCCTCGATGTGATAAGATGAATTTGGTGCGACTTTACATAGCACCGGTGCCCGGCGCGAGAGCATGTCGATATCGGCCATAGTGAAGTCGACTCCGGCTTCATGGGCGATTGCCATGAGATGAAGAACGGTATTGGTCGATCCTCCCATTGCGATATCGAGTGTCATGGCGTTGATCATGGCCTGGCGTGTGGCGATTGAGCGGGGAAGCACGGCCTCGTTGCCGTTGAAGTAGTAATCTTCAGTATTTTTGACAATCTGACGAGCGGCGCGGCGGAACAATTCGATGCGCATGGCGTGGGTCGCGGGCACCGTTCCGTTTCCCGGAAGAGCCATACCGATAGCCTCGTTAAGAGAGTTCATAGAGTTGGCTGTGAACATACCCGAGCATGAACCGCAAGTGGGGCATCCCATCTTTTCAAGAGCCTCGACGTGAGCATCTGATACTGTATCGTCGGCACTTTGAACCATGATATCGACCAGGTCTACGGCTTTACCGTCAACGATACCGGCCTCCATAGGTCCGCCTGACACAAAGATAGTAGGGATATTGAGACGCATAGCGGCCATGAGCATGCCTGGTGTCACCTTGTCACAGTTTGAGATGCAAACCATAGCATCGGCTTTGTGGGCGTTGACCATATATTCGACCGAATCGGCGATAAGATCGCGAGAAGGCAAGGAGTAAAGCATGCCGTCGTGTCCCATGGCTATACCGTCGTCAATAGCGATAGTGTTGAATTCGGCAGCAAAACAGCCGAGTTTTTCAATTTCAGCTTTGACAATCTGGCCGATTTCGTGAAGGTGGGTGTGACCCGGTACAAACTGGGTAAATGAATTTACCACGGCGATAATGGGTCGTCCAATCTGTTCTTCGGTCATGCCGTTGGCGCGCCACAAGGCACGCGCTCCGGCCATTCGGCGTCCGCCGGTACTTTGGTTACTTCTTAAAGGGAATGACATATATAAAATTTTGATATGCTGTTTTAGTTGGGCAATTGCTGTTAATATGCTTTATAACATAATTCTATAACAACTTTGCAAAATTACAACTTAAATTGTAAATTCTACTAAATTTAGTCACAAAATTTTGGGCATTAACTTGATAATTTGAAGTTAAAACGATTTTTGAGGACAAAAATGTGTAATTGATAAAATGTAAAAAAATAATCTTGGGTTGAATTTGATTAAAAATAGCTATAATTAATTAAAAAGGTGTATAGAAATAAATATCAAATTTTATTCCGTTATTAAAGATGTAAATTATGTGTGACTATATTGTTACAAACTTAAAACATAAGTCGGGTAATTATTAAGTTTTTGATTTTCAAAGAAAAATAAGGAATATTTTTTGTTTAAATAAAATATTATACTTACATTTGCGATGTCAACCGACCAATCTACTACCCTGTAGCTTTACAATAATCCTGATTTATAAACCATCATTATAAACATTTTTTATGAAATCAAACAGTACAATTAATGGGAAAGAAAACTCAGGTTTTCTAAAACGTAACGGTCGGCGTTACGTTACCTTTGCTATTGCACTTGCCATTTCCGGGGGGGGTAAATCCTTGTATATCAGCGGTTTATGCTGCTGAATCACCTGTCGTGGCAGCGCAGCAAATTACAAAAGTAGTCGGGACGGTGACGTCGGAAGAAGACGGAGAACCGGTGATTGGAGCTCACGTTAAAGTCGACGGAACAAATATCGGAGTTATAACCGATGCAGACGGAAATTTTGTCATCAACAATATTCCTTCTGGAGCAAAAAAAGTAACGATATCATTTCTTGGAATGAAACCAAAGACTGTAGAGATAGCTCCTGTTCTCAAAGTTATACTCGAAAGTGCTTCAGAATCACTTGACGAGGTTATGGTTGTTGCCTATGGTACAGCTAAGAAAAGCACCTTTACCGGTTCGGCCAACACAGTCAACTCAGCTAATATTGAGCGTCAGCCCGTTACATCGCTTACCGAGGCCCTTGTCGGTTCGGCCCCTGGTGTTCAAGTTACGACAGCTAACGGCCAGCCTGGTTCATCGCCTTCAATTTATATTCGTGGTGTCGGTTCTATGAGTGCAAACAATGAGCCTCTGATCGTTCTTGATGGTATGCCATATGATAATTCTATAAGCTCGATCAACCCTAACGATATCGAGAGCATCTCGGTCTTGAAAGATGCTGCTTCATCGGCTCTTTACGGTGCCCGCGCCGCCAACGGTGTGCTCATGATTACAACCAAAAAGGGTAATAAAGAACGTGTCAAAGTAAATCTCAAACTTAACGAAGGTTTCACCACAAAACAGAGTGGCGACTACAATAAAGTAGGGGTTGCCGATTATCTCAAACTCTATTGGGAAAATAGCCGTAATCGATATGTTGCCGATGGCAAAAGTTATGAAGACGCCGGGGTTGATGCGGCAAAATACCTCTTCCAGGAGCTTTCTTATAATCCCTATAATCTTCCTGCCGATCAAGTCCTTGACAACAATGGTAATCTTAATCCCAATGCCAAATTCATGTGGGCTGACGATACCGATTGGGAAGATGCTATCCAGCGCACCGGTAACCGTACCGACATCGCACTTTCAATCAGTGGCGGTACCAACAAAACCGATTTCTTCACTTCTATCGGTTTTACAAAAGAAAACGGTTATATCATCGGCTCAAAATTCAAACGTTACACTGCCCGTGCAAACGTGAACTCTCAAATTACAAACTGGCTTAAGGTTGGTACAAACCTCTCGGCCAACATGAGCTTTAGTGACGGTAACCAGAATGAGAGCCAGAACAACAACATTAACCCGTTCCGTTTCACTCGTTTCATGGGCCCTATTTATCCTATCCATGTCCATAATCCCGAGACCGGTGAATATCTCTTTGATAGCGACGGTAACAAAATCTATGACTTCGGTACCGGTTATTCGGTAGGCGGCATCGAGGTTCCCAAGCGCGACTATGTATCCGGTAACAATCCCGCTATCGAGCTTCAAAACCGCTATGACAGCAACAAACGCAACACTATTAATGCCAAAATTTATGCGGAGGTACGTTTCCTTAAGGATTTTAAATTCACTCTTAATGGAGGCGTAGGTTCAAACTCCTATCTTTCTTCATCAGCTTCAATCGTTTATCCTGAAAAGGGTAATACCGGTGATGCAACAAAGAGCAACTCATTTACGACTACATGGACGTTCAACCAATTGCTTCAGTACACTAAAACTTTTGGTCGCAATACTATTGATATTCTTGTTGGTCACGAAAGCTATGACTAT
Source organism: Muribaculaceae bacterium (assembly GCA_029063895.1). GTDB lineage: Bacteria > Bacteroidota > Bacteroidia > Bacteroidales > Muribaculaceae > CAJUPY01. The sequence continues at coordinate 15,319 of JAIDNJ010000086.1, forward strand.
GAGTACAACTACTTGTCAGCTTCGATGAAAGACCAGAACTTCAGCGGTAACTATGAGCTTGCCAACTATGCCAATCTCAATGCGACTCCATCTTCTTATACAAACCGTTACAAAACCGAGGGTTATCTTTCTCGATTGAATTATGACTTTGACGACCGTTACTTTGTTTCGGCTTCGTTCCGTCGCGACGGTTCGTCACGATTTGCCAGGAAATCACGTTGGGGTAACTTCTGGTCGGTAGGTGCCGGCTGGCGCATCGATCAGGAAGCCTTCATGAAGGACCTCGAATTTGTAAATCTTCTCAAACTCCGTACTGCATACGGTGAAGTAGGTAATGATGATGTGGGCGGATATTACCCCTGGCGTGCCGTTTATGAAAAAGCTCAGAATGCCGAAGAACCCGGTTATATCCAAAGCTCTCTTGGCAATGCCAACCTCAAATGGGAGGTATCACGTAACTTTGACGTCGCTCTCGAATTTGCATTGTGGAACCGATTCCGCGGAACTCTTGAATTCTTCAATCGTCAGTCTGACAACCTTCTGTTCTCAGTACCCCTTTCACCCTCAACTGGTATGTCAAACCAGGACATGAACACCGGTACAATGTATAACCGCGGTTTTGAGGTTGAACTCACCTATGATATCCTTCAGCGTCGCGACTGGCAGTGGAGTGTTACAATCAACACTACCTCCATGAAGAATAAAATTACAAAACTTCCTGTTGACCCCTATACCAGCAGCAACCATCGCATCGAGGAGGGTTACAGCCGATACAATTTCTATCTGCGTCAGTTCAAGGGTGTTGACCCGGCTACCGGTAGCAGCTATTATGTTGTAGACCCGCAGTATCTTGAATCATCCGAGTCGCTCATTGAAATTGACGGTCAAAAATATACTACCAAAATCAGTGAAGGTGAATATGCTGTCGTTGCCAATGCTATTCCCACTCTCAATGGTGGTTTGACTACCAACGTTGCTTACAAAGGCTTCTCGCTCACACTGGCGTTCTACTATCAGTTGGGAGGTAAGATGTATGACACCTCATACTCAAGCCTCATGTCGCCCAGCACAGGCTCGCTCTCTTATCAGGCGCTCCACGTCGACCTTCTCAACCGCTGGCAAAAGCCGGGTGACATCACCGACGTTCCTCGCATCTCAAACGGCAGCGACGCAACTGACCTTACCGGCTCATCTGACCGTTGGCTTGTTTCTTCCGATATGCTTGAGCTTACAAACATCAACTTCGGTTACGCATTCCCGCGCAAATGGACAAATGTTCTCGGTGTGAACGAACTCCGCGTGTTCACCTCGGCCAATAACCTTTTCCAGATTACAGCCCGCAAAGGTATCTATCCGCGTAAAAACGTATCGGGATATGCAAGCAATGGTGATGTTTATCTCCCATCGAGAGTATTTAACTTTGGTGTTAACGTGACATTCTAACTTCCAATAAAGAAATGATTATGAAAAATATTTTCAAATATGCCTTAATAACACTGGCAACTCTCGGCCTGACCGCATGTGGAGAGGACTTTCTTGAAACAAAGTCAACTTCATCGGTCGACCAAAATCAGGTTTTCGAGACCACCGAAGGCGGTATGATGGCTGTAAACGGTCTGCACAAGCTGATGTACACACCCTCGCTTTCCTCGACTTATGCACAGGGCGGATTCCAGACGTTTATGATTTGGATGGATATGATGGGTGAAGACCTTGTATATACAATTGCCAACGCTCAATTCCAGTCTCAGGCCAAATGGACTCTTCACCGCAATGAAAGCTCGAGTCACAACTCCTATCACTACAAACTCTTCTACCGTTTCATCGCCAACGCCAACATGATTATCGAGAATATTGACGATGCCGAGGGTACTCAGGAAGAACGTGACTACATCAAGGGTCAGGCCTATGCCTACCGCGCTTTTGCACATTTCAACCTCGTTCAGGTATATGGCGAGCGTTACCGTGCAGGCGAGAACAATACTCAAATGGGTGTAATCATGCGTACTCAGACCGGCACTGAAAATCTCCCTCGTGAAACAGTTGAAAATGTGTATGCACAGATTAACGAAGACCTGGACAACGCGATTGAGCTGTTGTCTCATGTAAAGACTATTGCAAAAGTAAATAAATCGCACATCGACGTTCACGTCGCCCGTGGTCTCAAAGCCCGTGTACTCCTCACTCAGGGACGTTGGAACGAAGCTGCCGAAATGGCCAAGCTCGTTGTCAACAATTCGGGTGCAAAACTTCAGGACGACACTTATACCACCCTCAAAGACCGCATGAGCGACCAGAGCAACACCGAGTGGCTCTGGGGTAAGAAAGGTGAACCTGAACAGGCCGGTACGCTCAAGGATTTCCACAGCTTCATGTCAAACAAGAACGTGAGCTACAACAAGAACACTCCGCGAGCAATCTATAACCTGCTTTACAACCGTATCTCGGACACTGACGTGCGCAAAACTCTTTGGTTCCCGCGTGCTCAGGACCCCAATGCGACACCCAAGCCTATTATCCCTACCAATGGTAATATTCGCAACTATATGGCCAATAAATTCATCCTTGCCGATGAAAATGCAAAATGTGGCGATGTACCCTGGATGCGTCTCCCCGAAATGATGCTTATTGTGGCCGAGGGTTATGCCCGTGCCGGTAAATATAGCGAAGCTGCTGAGGCTCTTTATCCTCTTGCTCACCACCGTGATCCTCAATATGTCAAATCGACCGCTACCGGAGAGGCTCTCATCGACGAGGTTATGTTCCAGCGTCGCATAGAGTTGTGGGGCGAGGGATTCCGTTTCCTCGACCTCAAACGTCTCAACATGCCTCTCGACCGTGGTCCCAAACCGCGCACCGAGCTCGGTTACAGCGATGCTCCCTGGGCCGGCAATACCAAAATGCCGACCAATGTCGACCCCGAAGCGTCAAACTTCAACATGTATGACGCTCACCCCATGGGTGAAGACTGCCGCTATCGCGAACCCGGTCACAAGGAATGGCAGTGGGTATTGCCCAAGGCCGAGGTAGATGTCAATCCGTTGTGTATCCAAAACCCATTATAAAATCTCATGTATAGAATCCTTTCAATTTGCCTGTTGCTGCTTTGTGCGGCAACAGGTATTAATGCTCAACCACAGCCTGAACCATATGGCTATGACCTCGACTATTTCATGCCCGACGGGAATTATAAGTATAATTCCGCCATACCCACGCCTGAACAGGTGCTGGGTTTTCAGATTGGTCAGCAACATGCCGACTGGGGAAATGTAGTGACCTATATGAATGCGTTGGCAGCCGCCAGTCCGCGTGTCACTGTAAGGGAAACAGGTCGTACATATCAACATCGACCCTTTATTGAAGTTGTTATCACATCAGAGCAGAATCAAAAAGATATCGAGACAATAAAAAATAGGCATCTCGAGCTTACAGAGGTCGACAAGTCAGGTAAATTGACAACAGACAATATGCCTGTAGTCGTGAGTATCGTGGCTTCGATCCACGGGAACGAGCCATCGGGTGTCAACTCTACTCTTGCGGTAGCCTATTGGCTTGCTGCGGCTGAGGGGGACGGCATGGAGCAGCTGCTTGATAATACTGTTGTTGTGATTACGCCTGGTGCCAATCCCGACGGTATCAATCGTTTTGCATCGTGGGTAAACTCGTCGCGCAGCCTTACCGATGTCGGCGACCTAAATTCACGTGAACTGCTTGAACCGTGGCCATCAAGCCGTACAAATCACTATTGGGCCGATTGTAACCGTGACCAGCTAATGCTTCAGCATCCCGAAGGCCGAAATGGTGTCAACGGTTTTTTTGAATGGATGCCAAATGTATTGTGTGACCTTCATGAACAAGGATCGGCTCGTCAGTATTATTTCAGTCCGGGACATCCCAAACGCAATCATCCGCTGACAACAAAGACTAATCAAGATTTCACAAGACGTGTCTCTAATGTCGTGGCAGCCCAGCTTGACAAAATCGGAACCGGTTATTATTCAAAAGAGGGCTATGATGACTATTATTATGGAAAAGGTGCGGCTTATGGCGATTTTCACGGTGGGATTTGTCTGCTTTATGAGCAGGGGACCTCACGCGGTCATCTCCGCGAGACGGTCAATGGTCCACGTTCTTTTGCATGGACAGTGCGTAACCAGGCGATGGGTTCGTATGGAACTATTTTTGCCGCCTATGAAATGCGAAAGGAGCTTCTTGACTATCAGCGTGATTTTTATAAAAATGCAGCTGCCGATGTCGCCCGTGAAAAGGTGAAAGGTTATGTTTTCAATACCCGAGGCTCGCGTGGTGTTGAATATCATTTCCTTCAGAATCTCGCCACTCACCGCATCGACGTCTACCATTTGGCCAAAGATTATGGTAAGTTCAAAAAAGATGATTCATACATTATACCTGTAGATCAGAAAAACAGTAAGGCTGTCAAGGCTATCATGGAAGACCTGACTGAGTTTGAAGACAGTACGTTCTATGATATGTCGGCATGGACTTTCCCATATGCTTTTAATCTTGATTATGCTCCGGTGAGCTCGACAGCCGGTCTTGAAGGTGCTAAAGTCAAGGAAGTCAAACTTACTCAGGGACGTGTTATCGGCGGTAAGAGCGACTATGGTTATGTATTTGATACAAAAGAGTATTATGTCCCTAAAGTAATTTATGAATTACAAAAAATGGGGATGTATCTCAATGCGAGCGGCCGTCCGTTCACTTTCAAATCAGACACAGCCAAGAAAGATTTTGGATATGGTACAATTCAGGTTATGAGTCAAAATCAACCTGTAAGCTCTGATGAGATATACAACGCACTTGTGAAACTTGCGGCTGAGACCGGTGTTGATGTTTATGCGGCTTCAACAGGACTGATGGAAGATGTTGACCTTTACAGCCCTGCCTATATGCCTATAAAACAGCCTCGCGTCGCTGTCATCGTAGGCCGTTCGATGGGAACCCCTGAGTCAGGTGAGGTGTGGCATCTGCTTGACTATCGCTTCCAGATGTGTCCGGTAATGATAGAGACCAACACTCTTACCGACAAGAAACTTGACAACTATAATGTAATTGTGCTTGCCAACGGTGTACCGGCGCTTACAAAATCGAGCAATGATGTTCTCAAAAAGTGGGTGGCCGACGGAGGAACATTGATAGCAATCGGGAAAGCATGGGAATGGGTCAAAGATAACGGACTGATGGACGTAGCTCTTCGATCTACCAAAATTGAAGATGATCCCAAAGAATACCGTTCTTACGAAGAAAAGAAAACGGCACATGCAGGCAACGCGATAAGTGGTGCGTTTATTAACTGTACGCTCGACAAAACTCATCCGCTGGGATGGGGATTGGATCAAAACGAGATTCCGATAATGAAGAAAAACAATATCATTCTTGAAAAAGATGATGACGTATATGTTTCACCATTGCATTACACTACAAATCCGGTTCTGTCGGGGTTTGTGTCATCGCGGAACCGTGAGATTCTAAAAAACGCTCCGGCGGTTATAGCCAAGCCTTATAAGAGTGGTAATGTTATCTTGTTTGCTGATGATATGAACTTCCGTTCCTATATGTTTGGTACAAGCAAGATTTTCATGAACTCTATATTTTTCCGTGACTGTATAAAATAATCGGTTGTGGTGAAATTGATTAGATATAAGTAAAAATGATTGGAACTCTAAAATTAATTGCATATAGCGGCTTGTTGACAGTCGCTATATGTTTTTCAAAGGCCGAGGCATGTACGTCGGCAATAATATCGGGACGCCTCACTGCTGACGGACGACCTCTTATGTGGAAAAACCGAGACACAAGCAATCTTGATAATTGTGTTCGTTTTATGAAAGGCGAGAAATTTGACTATATCGCCGTTACCGGATATGCTAAAAATCCCAAATCAATATGGATTGGTACCAACGAAGCTGGGTTTTCGATAATGAATACACTCTCCTATAACCTTAACGAGGAGAATGGTCCTAAAGGAAACCGTAACGGAAGTATTATGGCGCGTGCTCTTGAAATTTGCCGTACTGTCGATGATTTCAGAAACTATCTTGATACAATTCCCAGACCTATTCTTGCGTCGGCTAACTATGGTGTGATGGATGCCTATGGGCATGCCGGATATTTTGAGACAGGAAACAAGGGCTATATGTTTTATGATGTCGATGATCCTCGGGTTGCCCCTCACGGTTATATCGTGCGTTCAAATTTTTCGGTTGGCGGCCGCTTTGAAGACGGTGGCGGTCATATACGTTATCAACAGGCCGAGAATAGTATTTATAAAGGTACCGGGACTCATGAAATGACTCCCCAATGGATATTCTGCAACCTGTCACGCTCATTTAAGAATCCGCTAATGGAGATTGACCTTCGCAGCGGTATTCTCAACAAACCCAATGGTAGCGGTTGGACAACAGAGCAGGATTTTATTGCTCGTAAATCAACGTCATGTGCTGTGGTGATTCAGGGTGTAAAACCTGGTGAAAATCCCGATGCTACTGTGATGTGGACTTCTATCGGGTATCCACCGGTGACTCCTTTTGTACCATTGTGGGTAGCTGGTGCTGAGAACAAACTTCCCAAAGTGGTATTTTCGGAAACGGAGAAAGGTGCAAAAAGTTCGCTTTGCGATGCAGGAAATCAATTGCGAAACAGTATTTACAATTATAAGCGAGGTAACCTTGTCGATAATTATTTTAATTGGGAACGTCTGTTCAATAATAGCGGTAACGGGTACATGCAACTTACCGAGGCTTATGAAAATGGTCTTTTTAAGGGTATATATCGACAGGTGGAACAAATCCAGGCATCTCCCGATGTCAAAGCTATCTATCGTTTATATGATGAAATAGATTCATCAGTGATTGAGCATTACCGCGATGCTTTTGATATAGAACTGTAAAAGAAACCGGTAGATTCTTTTACAAAAAGAGAGCGCCGGGTCATTGCGACCCGGCGCTCGTGCTTTTATGTCGATGAATTATTATTCAGCGATTTTAGCTTTGAGGAACTCGCGGTTGAGACGGGCGATGTTGCTCAGAGAGATATTCTTGGGACATTCGGCTGCACATGCACCGGTGTTGGTACAGTTACCGAAGCCGAGTTCATCCATCTTGCTGACCATAGCGCGTGCACGGCGAGCGCGTTCAACCTGACCCTGGGGAAGGAGGGCAAACTGGCTGACTTTTGCTGATACGAAGAGCATGGCCGAACCGTTTTTACAAGCTGCTACGCAAGCACCGCAACCGATACAGGTTGCCGAGTCCATAGCGATGTCGGCGGTTTCTTTTGAGATGGGAAGGTTGTTGGCATCCTGGGCACCACCGCAGTTGAACGATACGTAACCGCCGGCCTGCTGGATTTTATCAAAGGCGTTGCGGTCAACCATAAGGTCGCGTACAACGGGGAATGCAGCTGAACGCCAGGGCTCAATTGTGATAGTATCCTCGTTGTTGAATTTACGCATGTGGAGCTGGCAGGTAGTGATTCCCTGAACAGGACCGTGTGGGTGTCCGTTGATGTAAAGTGAACACATACCGCAGATACCTTCGCGGCAGTCCGAGTCAAAAACTACGGGTTCTTCGTTTTTCTCGACAAGCTGCTGATTGAGCATATCGAGCATTTCAAGGAAAGATGATCCGGTCGATACATTTTCGACGCGATAGTTGACGAACTGGCCTTTTTCTTTAGGACCACGTTGACGCCAAATTTTCAAGTTTACGTTAATAGTAGTTTCCATTGTGGGTAATCTCGTGGTTTAAAGATTATGACTTATAGTTACGTGTCTGAACCTGAATAGCCTCATATTTAAGGTCTTCTTTAAGAAGAACGGGCTTTTCGTTGTCGCCGGTATATTTCCAGCAGCTCACATACATGTAGTCTTTGTCGTTACGGGCTGCTTCACCATCGGGAGTCTGGTATTCCTCACGGAAGTGAGCACCACATGATTCGTTACGGTGGAGGGCGTCGATAGCCATCATCTTGGCCATAACGAGGAAGTCTTCAAGACGGAGTGCTTTTTCGAGCTCGGTATTGAGGTCATCGGCTTTACCGACAACGAGAAGGTCAGAATAGAATTCTTTGCGTACTTCTTCGATTTCGTCAATAGCTTTAACGAGGCCTTTGAGTGTACGTCCCATGCCGACGAGTTCCCACATAACGTGGCCGAGTTTTTTGTGAAGCTGGTCGGGCGATTTGGTACCCTTGATGTTCATGAGACGGTTGATGCGCTCGCGAACTTCTTTTTCGGCTTTGTCAAACTCGGGAGTATCGGTTTTGAAGTGAGGAACTTTAATCTGGTCAGAGAGGTAGTTCTGCATTGTGTAGGGGAGAACGAAATAACCGTCGGCAAGACCCTGCATGAGAGCCGATGCACCGAGGCGGTTACCGCCGTGGTCAGAGAAGTTACATTCACCGATAGCGAAAAGACCTTTGATTGAAGTCTGGAGTTCATAGTCAACCCAGATACCGCCCATGGTGTAGTGGCTTGCAGGGAAGATCATCATGGGAGTTTCATAGGGGTTGTCGTCAGAAATCATCTGATACATGTCAAAGAGGTTACCGTAGCGGTCGCGTACAGCAGCCTCGCCATCGCGCTGGATAGCATATTTGAAGTCGAGGTAAACGGCGTTGCCTGTACCTACACCAAAACCGGCATCACAACGTTCTTTAGCTGCACGGCTGGCGATGTCACGGGGACAAAGGTTACCGAAGGCGGGATAGCGGCGTTCGAGATAGAAGTCGCGGTCTTCGTCAGGAATGTCGGTAGGTTTCTTTTTGCCGGCACGGATAGCCTCGGCATCTTCTTTTTTCTTGGGAACCCAGATGCGGCCGTCGTTACGGAGAGATTCACTCATAAGGGTGAGTTTTGACTGGTCTTCGCCGTGAACGGGGATACAGGTGGGGTGAATCTGGGTGAACGCGAGGTTAGAGAGATATGCACCTTTCTTGAACACCTGGATAGCGGCTGAACCGTTGCAACCCATAGCGTTGGTCGAGAGGAAGAATGCACGGCCGTAACCACCTGTAGCGAGAACTACAGCGTGAGCAGCGTAGCGCTCGATTTCGCCTGTGATGAGGTTGCGGACGATGATACCGCGTGCGCGACCGTCGATGATGACGAGGTCGAGCATTTCGCGACGGTTATATGATTTTACTTTGCCTTTCTGGATCTGACGGTTGAGTGAAGCGTAAGCACCGAGAAGGAGCTGCTGACCGGTTTGACCTTTGGCATAGAATGTACGAGATACCTGAGCACCGCCAAATGAACGGTTTGCAAGGAGACCGCCGTATTCGCGAGCGAAAGGAACACCCTGCTGAACGCACTGGTCAATGATGTTGTTTGACACTTCAGCAAGACGGTAAACGTTGGCTTCGCGGGCACGGAAGTCACCACCTTTAACGGTATCGTAGAAGAGGCGGTAAACCGAGTCACCGTCGTTCTGATAGTTTTTAGCTGCGTTGATACCACCCTGAGCGGCGATAGAGTGAGCGCGACGGGGTGAGTCCTGGATGCAGAAGTTAGTTACATTAAAGCCCATCTCGGCGAGAGTAGATGCAGCTGAAGCACCTGCAAGACCGGTACCTACAACGATAACATCGAGGTTACGTTTGTTGGCGGGGTTGACGAGTTTCTGGTGAGCTTTATAATTGGTCCATTTTTCAGCTATGGGACCTTCGGGAATTTTAGAGTCAATCTGAAATTCGGGGAGTTTCGACGATTCGATGTCGGCATAATCTTTCATGATGGGGGTCGAATCGATCATCCCGTCAAGTTTTGTATAGTCTGCCATATCTGATGGTTTATTGTTGGTTTTCGTTAGTTGTTTCTTCTGTTTCAACAGCGGTAGCTTCTACTTCAGCTCCGCAGCAGGTGTTTTCGGTGCAAGCGCTTTCTTCACACTCAGCACCGACACAGCAGGTTGCTTGAGCGCTTTCGCAGCATGCGTTATTGCCTTCCGATGCCATTTCGATGTACTGTTCCTGAAGAACGGGGCAAGCGGTATAATTGCCCTGGTTGGCATTTACAGTGAACACGATAGCTTCAATAATGAAGAGACATACAACGATCGAAGTCCACCAGTTGGCGATACATTTGGTGCGCTGGAGCCAGATTTGGCCATTCCAACCGCAAGACTGGAACATTGACCAGAAGCCGTGGGTCATGTGGAACCAGAGAGCGATGAAGCCGATAACATAGAAAACGGGTG
>JAIDNJ010000087.1 GCA_029063895.1 Muribaculaceae bacterium
CAGCGTATCCGCGAGGTCTATGGTTTCCCTATCTCAATCATATCCGAAAGGACATTGGTTGACGGCAAGGAGAGTGTTCAGAACCGCTTTGTTGTCGAAGGCAACTACAAATACAAGTACAACAACGGCTACATCGCAATGAGCGACACGCATGCGGCCTGCATTAACTTCGTAAATGCCCTGGAGAAGATACCCGGTATCATCGCACAGTATGAGGAACGGACAGCGAAACTCAAAGCCGATGTTCCGCAACTCGAAGCCATCATCTCAAAGACGTGGGGCAAGGAGGACGAGTTGAAGCAGCTCAAATCCGAACTTGCAGCCCTCGACCGTAAGATAACGGCTGAGTTAGCTCCAAAAAACGATGAGAATGACGGCACAGAGAATAGGCAGGAGCAAGCCCAACAGCCTCAGACGGATGTCAAGACTGAAACGACTGTCAATACGGTTAAGGTCCACTCAACAGACACTCCGCAGGGACATAAGCCCTCGATGGTTGCTGAACCGCAACCTCGTTATCCTATGCCGACAAGGGTGCCACGTTATCCGACTCGATATTCCGGAATTTGACAATCCACAATAGGCAAATCAGGCTTCAATGCTTGGTCTGTCTATTGTTTTTCTGTATCAACGACTAAATTCGGGTAATAATCAAATACATAACTAATAATCAGAGCTATACCTCTTTCGTAGGTCAGATTTTTTTAGTAACTTTGCACCATGAAACGACACTTTAACACGCATCTTGAAGGACTCGACCTTCAATTCTGGCACGACTTGATTGAAAGTCGTGGCAAACTTGTGTCGTTAAAAAAAGGTGAGCATCTTTGCCGAAAGGGTGAGCCAACAAATGTATGCGGCTATGTAAAGTCCGGTTATCTCATCTATAAAATAGAGGGAATTGAAAAGCCTGATACGATAGGCGGATTTGCATTTGTTGATGCTTTATGGGGAGATTATCCGAATTGTATGCGTAATTCTCCCGCTATATTTGATATTGTGGCAGGTAGAAAGACAGAGGTATGGACAATAGACGCAACCATTCTACCGACTCTTTATAAAGAAGACCATAATGCTTGTCAACAAGGACGTATTTTCATGGAGTTGGCTTACAATTCATTATTGCGTCGGTCGTGTGCTCATATCTCGAACAATCCAACTCAACGTTACCTCAACTTAGTTCGTGAGCATCCGCAGATTGAGCAGGACGTACCTCAGAAAGAGATAGCAGAGTATCTCCAGATAGATCCGATTACGCTTTGCCGCATTAAAAAGGCTTTATTGAAGCAGTAAATTCTCGTAAAAATATAAATCCAAGTTTATAATTCGCCTTCTCAGAGACAATTTCTCAGAGAAGGCGATACTATTTTCTCTCTTTCGTGCGTAATTTTGTATATTGTAATATATCTTATGCGAAATGAACAGTTGTAGAAAAAGATTTTTTCTTCCCAGCAATATCAAGCGAGTGGTGCAGATCACGAGGTTGCAGATACGTTGTCGGTAATACTAAATTTATAGTGCCGATGATGTGTGAAGAATTCTTGGGTCTTATTTTAGTGCGAGTACTAAGAACATTACATAATAATTGATGGATCTGAATTAATATAAATCACCAATTTGGCAATGAAAAAATACATAGTAATTTTATTACTCCCGTTGTTGTTTCTTGCTTCGTGTAGCCAGTCTGACGAGCCAATACCCGAGGAAGAACTGAATGAGAAGACCCTATTCATGTATTTGCCGTGGTCTTCCAACCTTACGAGCTACTTCTATCAGAATATCAAGGATATGGAATCCTGCATAGAGAAAATAGGTGGACTGCGTAACGAAAGAGTTATAGTTTTCATTTCGAAGACCTCGACAGATGCATCTTTGTTTGAGATTAAATATGAAAACGGAGAATGTCAAAGGATTGACATTAAACCATACTCATATCCTGCTTTCACTACTGAGGCTGGAATCACTCAGATTCTTGAAGATGTTATCTCCTATGCTCCTGCAAAAAGGTATTCAAT
>JAIDNJ010000088.1 GCA_029063895.1 Muribaculaceae bacterium
CCGTGAGCTTAACAAAGTCTCTACAGCCGCCCGCGAGGATGATCTGTTCCCGTCAGCGATGTCAAAAAACAACATAATGGAGATTGAGGAGGAACGACGACTGCTATATGTCGCGCTTACCCGAGCCCGCAATTTTTGTATGATGTCGTTTGCCAAGACCCGGTTCCGTAATGGTCAGACCGTACCCTCGCGGCAGTCACCGTTTATTGGTGATATTGATCCACGCTATCTCAAACCGGTATCAGGTACCGAGATTGGACGTCGGAGTAAGTTTGTCAACCCTGAGGCCCGGTATCGTGAGTCTTATCACTCGTCAATACCGGCACCGCGTCAAACCGGGAACGGGAAAGAGACACTTGAAAAGACGCGTAGGGTGGTATTTGGCCAAACATCCAGAGTCACACCATCGGCACCTGCCTTGTCGGGTAGTCCCGACGAATATACTACTCACGGCTGGAGCGAACTGACCGAGGGTATGATTATTGAACACCGTACATTTGGCCGCGGTGTTGTAAGCAGCATAGATTCGGTATCGCCGGATGCCCGGATAAAAGTCAAGTTTGAAAATTCCGGCGAAAAAACATTACTTTTAAAGTTTGCTCATTTTAAAATTATTGAATGATGACTGACAAAAACGAATTTTCAACACCTGTATTCATGATATATGAAGATCGTCTGCGTCGCAATCTCAGCTTAATTTCTGACGTGGCGAGACGTGCCGGTGTAAACATAATAATGGCTTTCAAGGCAAACGCCGTTTGGCGTACATTTCCAATAATAAAGGAATATTGTAAAGGGTCAACAGCCAGCTCGCTCAACGAAATGAAACTTGGACGCGAGTTTCTCGGAGATGATGTACACACCTATTGCCCGGCCTATACCGATGAAACCATCGAGGAATATATTGACGGGAGCACCCATATCACTTTTAACTCGCTCTCTCAGTTCGAGCGTTTTAAAGACAGGATTGAACGTCACAACGAAAAATATCCCGACCGTCGGGTTTCGCCGGGACTGCGTGTCAATCCCCATTGCTCGGTGATCGAGACCGATTTATACAATCCTGCATTGCCTGGTTCACGTTTTGGTGTGACGGCCGAAAAAATAGGGGAGCGCCTTCCCGACGGTATCGAGGGATTGCATTTCCATCAGCTTTGTGAGTCAGATTCTCATGACCTTGAAAAGGTACTTGACGCTTTTGTTGATCAATTTGGTAAATATCTGCCTCAGATAAAATGGGTAAACATGGGCGGAGGCCATCTTATGACTCGCAAGGGATATGACGTAGAACACCTTATCGTGATTTTGAAACGGTTTAAGGCCCAATTTCCGTGGCTTGAGGTTATTCTTGAACCCGGTAGCGCGTTTACATGGCAAACAGGCGACTTGATAACCTCTGTAGTTGATGTGGTAGATAATGATGGCGTTAAAACCGCGATTATTGATGCATCGTTTGCCTGTCACATGCCCGATACACTTGAGATGCCTTACAAACCATCAATAAAAGAAAGCGTTGAACCGGCGGCTGGACTTCCATCCTATCGACTTGGTGGAAATTCATGTCTCAGCGGTGATTATAAAGGCGATTGGACGTTTGAAAAACCTTTGCAACCAGGCGACAGGCTCACGCTTGAAGATATGAATCATTATACAACAGTGAAAACGACTATGTTTAACGGTATTTCTCATCCCGACATATCAATAACCCGTGCTGACGGTTCGGTCGAACTTTTACGGAGGTTTGACTATGAGGACTACAAAAACCGGATGTGCTGACCACGATAAATGCCAATATATGAAATTCTCAATAATAGTTCCGGTATATAACCGTATAGACGAGGTCTCCGATTTACTTGAAAGTCTTGACAAACAGACTGTGAAGAACTTTGAGCTCGTTCTTGTAGAGGATGGGTCGACCCAGCCGTGTGACATCGTTGTCGAGCAATACAAGGACTCGTTCCCGATTCAATATTATTATAAGGAAAACGAGGGTAGATCGATAGCCCGTAACTATGGCATGGAGCGGGCCACCGGGGATTATTTTATCTTTTTTGACTCGGATTGTGTAATACCTCATGACTATTTTGAGAAGCTCGAACGTCAGTCGGCGGTGATGCCGGTTGATTGTTTCGGTGGCCCGGACGCTGCTCATGAATCTTTTTCGACAACCCAAAAGGCTATAAATTACTCTATGACATCGTTCCTGACCACAGGCGGTATCAGGGGTGGTAAAATCAGTCTTGAGAAATTTACACCTCGTACATTCAATATGGGCTTTTCACGTGGAGTTTATGAAAAAGTTGGTGGATACCGTGAAATGTTTTCGGAAGACATCGATATGTCGACCCGTATCCGCAATGCCGGTTTTTCGATAGGACTCTATCCCGACCAATATGTATATCACAAGCGACGTGTCGATTTCAAGAAATTTTTCCGTCAGGTATATGTCTTCGGTATGTCGCGCATCACGTTGAAACTGCTCTATCCGGGTTCGATGAAGGCGGTACATCTTTTGCCCGCGATGTTTGTCATCGGTTCATTGGTGTTGATATTGTTGGCGATTTTTGTAAGCTGGTATTGGATATTACCATTGGTCGCCTATTTGGTTGCGATTTTTTTGACAGCGCTTATATCGACACGGTCGTTTGTCATTGCTGCTAAATCCGTGCCTGCAAGTATAATTCAACTTGGTGGATATGGCCTTGGATTTATAAAAGCCTATGTCACTAAGATTATGCTGGGACGAGGGCGCGATGCCGAAGAAGAGATACTGATAAGAAAAGGAAAATGAAAAAATAACAGGTAAATTCATGACCATGGAAAACGATTTTGATGTAAAACAACGCGGCTCTTGGTTGGTTAAGGATATGTCGCCCGATGACAAACCACGTGAAAAAGCATTGGCCAACGGTATAGAAACTTTATCATCGACTGAACTTTTAGCCATCATTTTTGGTTCTGGTATTAGAGGGAAATCAGTAATCGACCTTTCGAGAGAGATTTTGGCCGATGTCGAGAACCGTCTTGACCGTCTTGCCCGCTTGTCGGTACAAGCTCTATCGAGCCGCTATGACGGAATAGGTCCGGCCAAAGCAATCTCACTTGCCGCCGCAATCGAGCTTGGACGTCGATGCCAACGCGAAATCGAAAAAAATGACAACAACAATAATAGCACGATTTCGGGTAGTCAATCTATTTACCGGGAGATGAGGTATCATATTGATAATCTCCAGCATGAAGAGTTCTGGATCGTTTTTCTAAGTCGATCCAATAAGATAATAGGTAAAGAGTGCATCAGTAAAGGCGGAGTCGCAATGACAGTGGTTGATGTTCGCATCATCATGAAATCGGCTCTTGACCGTTTGGCATCGGGGATTATACTGGTACATAATCATCCATCGGGAAATTGTAATCCGAGCGGTCAGGACGACTCAATAACGAGACGAGTGAATGAAGCTACAAAGTTTTTTGACATCAAGCTACTTGACCATCTGATAATAACATCGTCAGGGTATTATTCCTATCATGACAATGGCAAACTGAACTGATTAATAATTTAAAAATAACGAAAATGAAAAAGAGTATTATATTGATTTTAGCCGTGGTTATGGGACAGATACCTACTGTTATGTCGGGTCAAAGTTTAAAGGATATTCTCAGCGGCTTGGGTAAGACCGATTCCACCTCCACCACATCGACACAATCGTCGGGCAAGCTTGGCGATATTTTAGGTACGATAGGAAAGATTACCGGAAACGATAAGGTAACCGTAGCCGACTTGAGCGGAACATGGACATATACCGGTCCGGCTGTATCGTTCCAGAGTGATAATCTTATCAAAAAAGCAGGTAGCGTTGCCGGTGCTACTGCAATAGAAAATAAGATTGAGCCCTATTTTGACAAGGCCGGACTTCAGAATCTTAGAATTGAATTTGGTGCTGATTCAACATTTACCATGAATGTTAAACAGGCCAAACTTACGGGTACGATTTCGTCGACAGGTGATGGCTATAGCTTTGAATTTGCATTTAAGGCTGCCGGTAAACTTAAACTGGGATCCATGACCGGATATGTGGCTCGTGAATCGGCTGATAAGATTTCGCTTACATTTGATGCTACCAAGCTGATAAATCTGGTAGACAAGATCGCGTCAATCTCGGGTAATTCTTCAATGAAAGCAGCCTCGTCACTCCTTAGCAGTTATGACGGTATGACAGTCGGTTTCAAATTGGCAAAGTCAAATTGATATAAACAACATATATAAAACAATAATGGTGTGTCGTGATTGGCACACCATTATTGTTTGCATATTATTTTAAAATAATTCGGTAACTTACTTGAGACGGAAAAGATAGCCGAGAGTAACGGTGATTGCCATGCCGCGTGATGAACTGAATGTGTCTTTTTTTGCCGCGCCGTAAATATTGCCGAGTCCAAAATAATACCGGGCCTCAAGGGTGAATGAATTGCGGCGGCCTATGATGGGTTCAAGGCCAAAAGATGCACAGATTCCGTAGTCAAATTTGTTCTTGATTTTCATAGTCATCTGTTCGGTCATGCGGTTGTCGGTGGGAAAACCTTCAACACTTGTAGGATTGGCATAGTCAAAATTACTATCAATGGCACTTGAAAGCATGTAACAGAACTGGGGACCAAGATTGAAGAAAAATTTGAAATTGCGCGGGCCAAAAAAGATATGGGTCATGATCGGCATTTCAAGATAGGTCATCGTTCGTGAATATTGGAGTGGCGACTCCTCAAAATTTTCGCACCAACCTCGGCGTGTAACGTTGATTTCGCCCATCAGTCCCACATGTCGTTCCTCGGCATATCGAGCAGCCACACCAAAAGTAAAATCATTGAGCATCTTTTGTTTGACAGCGGGCGTAAATGTAATGCGCGACATAGCCATACCACCATGAACTCCGACGTGGACATGTGATTCATAATGAGTTTGAGCCGATAATTTTCCCGGGAGGAAAATCGAAATCACTAAAACCAGAGCAAATGCGATATGTCTCATATTATATCTGTACTTTTGTTGTAGCCCGGTTGGGTCCGAATGTTACAAAATAGAGATTCGTGTTCACCAGTCCTTTGATGCCTTCGGGACGAGAAATGTCAAACCCGCTTTGAACACCGTCATAGGCCATTGAGCTTTCGCTGAAATTGCCCTCGTTGTTGCGGAGTGACCTGATAAGGAAGACTGCAGTGTCATATCCGAGAAGTCCCTGAGAGGGTACAGCTTCAAGCATTTCGAGCCCGAACCGAGTCTTATAGTCATCGGCCAGTTTGGCGGCGAGAGGCGATTCGGTAGAAGCAAAGAAACGGCTGTAAATAGTAGTGTTGAGAGCGTGGAGGTAGTCGAGACGCTCGTTGCGGAACATGACCCATTCAGGATAACCGAATAGAGCGAATCCGGACGGATTGACCATCGTTTCGCGGAACGATTTGAGTGCCGGCGCAAACTTGTTAAATTCGATATGGTTGCCGGTGACCGGAACAAAAACATATGATGAGTCGACACTCAGGTCGGCCATGAGTTCGTCGCTGAGAGAATTGCGGAAAGGTAGGTCGATGTATCGGATTCCTTTGGAGTCGAGAGCGGTACGGAGTTCGGTTGTAAACTCGATTTTGTCGGCCTGACCGTCGACACGCGAGATAAAGACGGGAGTCATGCCTTGATATTTTTCGATGAACCCGTCGATAGCTTTGGCATACATGTAGTCATGAGGAATATTTGCTTGAATCATGGACGGAATGTCTTTATATGACTCGTCCTTGACGGCAAATATGTTGAGGACATAGGCATTACGGTCGGCGGCATCGTTGGCGAGAATTGACAGGATAGCCTCGTCGTCAGCACCGACAAAGATGTCGATAGAGTCAGGACGGGTAGCATCAAGAATTGATCTTACAGTGTCGGGCGATGAAGCCGTGTCATAAGCATAAATTTTTACGGGACTGCCGTCGTGGCTTAAATCCTCGGTTGCGAGCAAGAAACCGCGATAAAACTCGGTAAACAGTTTTGTCGTTTTTGACTCTTCGGTTTCATTGAGCATGAATGGGAGAAGGACGGCAATCGAGACCGGTTTTTCGGGTTCGTCGACTATATAGGCTGTTTCATCAGTCGGCTCGGTTACGTCATCGACTGTTGCCGGTAATGGAATGATAGCCGGTTCGTGGGTAGTCGTGGTCTGGACTGTTTCGGGTATAAATGGCTGAGGAGCAGGTCGATTTTCGACCGGAGTCAGTGCTGCTGACTGAGGGAGGAAGATGCGTTGTCCCGCCTGATATTTGTGAGGATTGAGCCCGGGGTTGAGTTGCAGGATGTCGTTGACCGAAATATTGTTGTCACGAGCGATTTTTGTTAGAGTTTCCCCCTTGCCAATGATATAGGGGCGTCCTTTTTCAGGACTGTCGTCGGCAATGCTGACAGCCGATGGCTGTTCCATTTCGGTGGAAAGACCTGCATCGCTGTCTTTTGTATCGTTGGCGTCGGTACGCTGTAACGGAAGAATAAGGGTTATGTTGTGGATTCCGTTTGCGGCCTGTGGATTGAACTCGATAATGCGGTCAACCGGTATGTCAAAATATTTGGACAGGCCATATATGGTTTCGTCTTTGCCGGGTACATAAGAAATAGTGTAATAACCGTCAATGACAGAAGCATCCATGTCAACGGGAAATGTGAGCAACATCCCGGCCTGAAGCCCGTCGGCGGCATGTGGATTATACTTTACAATATCCGATCGCTTTACACCAAGTTTTTCTGAAAGACTATACGGACGGTCTTTTTTGTCAACGGTATAATAGTAAAATGCTTTACCGTTAATATGTTTCACCGGCAGATTGAGGGCCTCTGCACTAAAAAGACAGCTGAGGGCGAGTCCGCCGGCCAGTATTTTTTTATAAATAGCGTTTAACATTCCAGTCTGCTTGTTTTGTTATGTCTATTAAAGTTGCAAAGGTAGCAAGAATTTCGATAAAATACTTCTAAAATATTATAAATGTGGTACAATGCAGATATTTGGTGTTTATCATGTTAAATTTTTTGCTAAATCTATTGCATGATTCAAAAAAAAGGCGTACCTTTGCAATCGCAAATACGAAGTAACGACGCTTGGCGATTTAGTGTAGAGGCCTAGCACGCCGCCCTCTCACGGCGGAAACTCGGGTTCGAATCCCGAATTCGCTACTTTGATTGAAAAAGATGGTGTGTCAAACTTGACACACCATCTTTCGTTTTGTGTATTTGTGTAGGACGCGAAATGTCGCGTCCCTATCAAAACAGGCTGTATTATAGCCGTTTGGCGAGTAGTTATACATAACATTCGATAGATTCGATCTTTAATTTAGTACTTATGACACATAATCTTGTTATTTTTTTATTTCGACTTTTTATCTTAACTTTGCAGATAGAAACAAATCCAAATTCATCACTCTTATTGCCCATAATGAGCGCTCCTTTAATTTCAATTATTACAGTCACCTATAATGCGGCTTCAACAATCGAGCCGACGCTTGAAAGTATTAAAAAACAGACATTTACCGACTATGAATTTCTGCTCATGGACGGTGCCTCGACCGATAATACTCTCGACATCGTGCGTCGAGCCGATATTGAGGGTGCGCGAATCTTCAGCAGTCCCGACAAAGGTCTTTATGACGCAATGAACAAGGGCCTCGGTGAGGCTCAGGGTACTTATGTAGTGTTTTTAAATGCGGGCGACTCATTTCATTCGTCTGAAACACTTGAAATAATCGCACGAGCAGCTGAGGAAAATGATGTTCCCGGTGTGATTTACGGGCAGACGGATATTGTCGACTCTTCACGTCAAAAAATAGCCGACCGTCATCTCATTGCGCCCGAACATCTCACTCTTGATTCGTTTAAAGAGGGGATGATGGTGTGTCATCAGGCGTTTGTCGCTCTGAGACGGATTGTTCCGCTTTTTAATACAGACTTCCGCTATTCGGCCGATTATGACTGGTGCATACAGTGTCTCCAGCATGCCCGTCATACTTTCTATACTGGAGAGACGCTTATCGACTATCTGTCGGAAGGTATTTCAACCGCCAACCGCCGCCGTTCTCTTATCGAAAGATTTCGCATCATGAGCTATTATTATGGTTTTTGGCCCACGGCAGTGCGTCATTTAGGATTTATCGGCCGTTTTATCAATTATCAGAAATCACTGAAAAAATGAAATATTATTTTGCACGCGACAACCAACCTCAAGGGCCATATCGACTTGAAGAGCTCAGAGAGTTTGCCATTACTCCTGAAACTTTGATATGGATACCGGGCAATCCCGAATGGAAGGAGGCTCGTCACTTTCCTGAAGTAATGGAAGTAATATCGGGCGGAGCAGTACCTCCGCCTTTCTTTCCTGCGCGATACAATCAGCTGACGTCGGGACCCAAACTATATAGACCAATCGATAATTATAGTCCCGAAGAAAATGGTGCTGACGGACGTTATCAGCCATTACGTCCGGACAATTATCTTGCCGAGGCGATAGTTGTTACTATTCTTTGTTGCAACCCGCTCGGAATTGTCTCTATCGTCTATGGTTCAAGAGTCAACCGGCTCTATGACGACCGTCGTTTTGACGAGGCCCGACAGGCTTCGGCCAATGCCCGCAACTGGTTTGTCGCCACACTGATAAGCGGTGTTATATCATGGCTTTGGCTCATATTCTTTTAAATTGCATAGACGATGAAACGATATATACTCAATACGTCATTTCACATGGAGGCGTCGATTGCGCAGGCCTTTATTGAATGGACAAAAAATGATTATATTAAAGCGGCGCTTGAACAGTCGCATTTTTCCAATCCTGTCATTGCCCGAATCATGACTGAAACCGAGCCGGGTGTGGTCGGGTATGCCGTACATCTCGAAACTGATAATCTTGCTGCAGCTTCGCGTTGGCACGACGCCGAGGCTTCGGAACTTAAAGGTGTTCTGAGCCGTCGGTTTGGTCAGCGAATAGTCTTTTTCTCTACATTTATGGAGGTTGTCGAATGAGTCCGACCGTCAAGGAGTGGGACCGAATTATTATCGGTATTGACCCGGGCACCAACGTGATGGGTTATGGAATTCTCGGTGTCAAGGGTAAGAAGCCGTCGATGATAGCCATGGGGGTCATTCGTCTGTCCAAACTGGAGGATCATTACATGCGCCTCCGTCGCATCTATGACCGGGTCCAGAGTCTTGTCGAACAATATCTACCTGACGAAATGGCTATCGAAGCTCCGTTCTTTGGTAAAAACGTTCAGTCAATGCTCAAACTTGGGCGAGCTCAGGGTGTTGCTATTGCAGCTGCTTTGTCGCGTGATGTTCCCATTGTCGAGTATGAGC
>JAIDNJ010000089.1 GCA_029063895.1 Muribaculaceae bacterium
AAATAATTGATAGTGTAATTTGTTTTACTTTTTATTTTAATTACTATTTGTAAATCTTAGCAGATTGTGTGAGCGATATATTATTCGTTCTTTATTAATATCGCTTATAATACGTTATGTTAATAAAATTGAGGTTTATTAAATGCGATTAATTTAAATGCTGTGATGTTTGAGCTTGCTTTTTAAGTCGTGTAGCCGTGTGGTTGTTAAAATCGGTATGTTAATTTTAAACAAAAAACTAAATATAGTTACTGTATAGCTCTATATTTCACTAAATAAGCAAATGTTATTAAATTATTTTACAAAGTTTCTTGCTTAATTAAAAAAAAGTTCGTTAATTTGTGCCGAAATAAATATGAAACCATTATGTATATCGGAAATTTGAACCATTCTTATAGAGTAGAATCGCTTCATCCGGCATTTAAAACTCTGTTTGAATTTGTGAAAGGGCAAGACTTCAATAAATTGCCTATGGGTAAAATAGTGATTGACGGTGACAATCTGTTCATTATGAATCTTGATATAGAGCAAGGGGCTCAAGAGAGTACCCAACCTTTGGAAATGCACAGAAAATATATTGATGTACATATCCTTCTTGATGGAACTGAAAAAATCGGATGGAAACCTATTGAAGAAATTTCAAATTTTACTCAGAAATATGACTCGGATGGTGATTGCGCTTTAAGTGATGACGCACCTCGTTTTTTTGTTGAAATGAAACCCGGAGATATTTGTATTGTCTACCCGGAAGATCCTCATGCACCGGCGATAAACGATGGCCCTATCCGTAAACTGATTGGCAAAGTAAAATTATAATCCAGAATATTTAATAACAAATCTTATCACAAATGGAAAAAATCAAAGGACTTATTGATGCGCCGTTTACACCAATGCATCCAAATGGTGACATCAACCTTGAACCTATTCCGGCCTATGCTACTATGCTCGCAAAAAATGGCCTTAAGGGTGTTTTTATTAATGGTTCGTCGGGTGAAGGCTATATGCTCACTCCCGATGAAAGAAAAAAAGTAGCCGAAGCTTGGGTTAAGGCCTCGCCTGAAGGCTTTAAGGTCATTGTTCATGTGGGTAGCTGTTGTCTTCGTGAGAGTGCTGAACTTGCGCGTCATGCGGCAGAGATAGGTGCGTGGGGTATTGGCGCTATGGCACCTCCTTTCCCTAAAATAGGCCGAATAGAAGAACTTGTAAAATACTGTGAAGAAATCGCAAAAGCAGCGCCCCAACTTCCGTTCTATTACTATCATATCCCGGCATTCAATGGCGCGTTCCTTCCAATGATCGAGTTGCTTAAAGCTGTCGATGGCCGTATCCCCAATTTTGCCGGTATCAAATATACTTTTGAGAGCCTGTATGAGTATAACCAGTGCCGTCTTTATAAAAACGGCAAGTTTGACATGCTTCATGGTCAGGACGAGACAATACTTCCTTCACTTGCACAGGGTGGAGCACAGGGTGGTATCGGTGGCACAACAAACTATAATGGACGTGAGCTTGTCGGAATCATCAAGGCGTGGGAAGACGGTGATATTGAAACTGCACGCGAAAAGCAAAACTTTTCTCAGGCAGTCATCAATGTTATATGTAACTACCGCGGTAATATTGTCGGCGGAAAACGCATCATGAAATTAATCGGGCTTGATTTGGGCCCCAACAGAACACCGTTCCGTAATATGACCGATGAAGAAGAGGCTTCTATGAAAGCCGAGCTTGAAGCAATAAACTTCTTTGACCGTTGCAATAAGTTTTAATAATGACAACTCAGCAATATATTGACAAATGTGCCAAAACCTATCGGGAAGACCTGATAAAAAACATTATGCCGTTCTGGATGAAAAATGGTCTGGATCTTATCAACGGCGGAGTTTATACATGTCTTGACCGTGACGGCTCTATTATGGACACTACCAAATCGGTATGGTTTCAGGGTCGATTTGGATTTACCGCAGCATTTGCATATAATAATATTGAAAATAATCCCGAATGGCTTGAAGCCTCAAAAAGTTGTATCGATTTTATCGAGGCTCATTGTTTTGATGCTGACGGCAGGATGTATTTTGAAGTAAAGGCCGATGGAACACCTTTAAGAAAACGGCGTTATGTTTTTTCAGAATGTTTTGCTGCCATAGCGATGTCTGAGTATTCGATAGCGGCAAATGCTCCTGAATATGCCGAGAAAGCTTTGACCTTGTTCAAGAATATCCGTCGCTTTATCAAAACGCCAGGATTGCTGGAGCCTAAATATCTCCCGACTCAGCCGGCGATTGGACATTCCATAACGATGATACTTATCAATACGGCTTCCCGTATACGCGAAGCAATTTCGGACCCGGTTCTTGACGAACAGATAAATGAATCGATCGAGACACTAAAACTATTTATCCACCCCGAATTTAAAGCGCTTCTTGAAACCGTGACACCCGAGGGTGATCTCATCGACACTTGTAACGGTCGAACAATAAACCCGGGGCATTGTATCGAGACTGCATGGTTTTTACTTGAAGAGGCTAAATATCGCGGTTGGGATAAGGAGCTGGTCGATATGGCCATTACCATTCTCGATTGGTCTTGGGAGTGGGGCTGGGACAAGGAATATGGCGGAATTATAAACTTCAGGGATTGCCGCAACTTTCCTTGTCAGGATTATTCACAGGACATGAAATTCTGGTGGCCTCAGACTGAAGCGATTATCGCGACGCTTTATGCCTATCAGGCCACCCAAAATCCCAAATATCTCGAAATGCATAAAATGATTCATGACTGGACCTACTCTCATTTTCCCGATTGGGAATATGGTGAATGGTTCGGCTATTTGCATCGGGATGGCTCTGTAGCACAAACGGCAAAGGGCAATATTTTTAAAGGTCCTTTCCATATTCCACGTATGATGATAAAAAGTTGTACGCTTTGTGAGGAAATAATTTCATAACACCTTAAATAAAATTTTTAAACCAATCACCCATGACAAAGAATCTCTTAATGCTTCTTCTCTGCTGGTGCATGACTCTTATTGCATCGGCACAGAAGATTTCAGTTACCGGTACGGTGACTGACAAAGACGGAGAACCCCTGATTGGCGCTTCGGTTTTTCAGAAAGGAATGCCGGCCAACGGTACCGTTACCGATATTGACGGTAACTACACTCTCAGTGTAGATGGTTCAGCCACCTTAGAGTTTAGCTATATCGGCTATCTTTCAAAAGAAGTAGCAATTAATGGCCAAACTAAAATCAACGTAGTTCTTGAAGAAAACTCTACACAACTTGATGAAGTTGTTGTTATCGGTTACGGTACACAAAACCGTTCCAAGATGTCTTCTTCAGTAGCAACTATTTCCTCTAAAGATGTTGTAAAACAGACATCTGCCAACGTGGCATCGGCACTCCAGGGACGTGCAGCCGGTGTTGACGTTGTTCAACAGGGCGGTATCGCCGGTGCTGACGTTAACATCGTGGTTCGTGGTGCGGCATCGCTGACTGCTACAGAACCTCTTTATGTTATCGACGGCGTTTTTTCAAACAATGGTCTCACGACACTGAATCCGGCCGATATTGAGACAATTCAGGTTTTGAAAGATGGTGCCGCGGCTGCAATCTATGGTTCGCGTGCTGCCAATGGTGTCGTTTTAATTACGACAAAGAACGGGCAAAAAGGTTCGGTAAAAGTTGATGCCAACTTCTCGTTCAGTCTTCAGACTCTGGCTCACACTCCCCAATTTCTCAATGCTTCTCAGTGGCGTCAGTTTGCCAATATGGTAAGCGATAACAGCGGTCTTGCGCGAGCTCCCGAAAATGTTGACCCGACTGATCCGTCGGTCGATACTGACTGGGTAGATGCATGGACTAAAAATGCACCTATTTATAATGCCGATGTTGCAATTTCGGGTGGTAACGAATTTGGTACATATGCTTTCTCGCTTGGCTATCTCAATCAGGAAGGTCTTACAAAAAAATCTGATTACGAAAAATATAATGCACGTACCAACTCCAACTGGAAGTTTGGACGCTTCTTCGTGTCGGAAAATGCTCAGATTGTATATAGAAAGAGGACTCCGACCTCTACATTTAATATTGGAATGCCAACCTTGCCGCTTACCGATGAGTTAGGTCGTTATGTGTCATGGGGTCCCGATTATTATATCGAAACCGAGAATGCCCGTCGTAACAACCCGTTTGGAGGTCTCTATGCAACTGACCAGCATACAACCTATTTTGATGTGATGGGAGGTTTCAGCGCCGGTGTTGAAATAATCAAAGGATTGAAGTTTACCACATCGTTTAGCGGTAATTATACTCAGAGTCATGGCTTTACACATACTCCGGTATATTACACCATGTGGAATGAAGATGGTACACCCGATAATGACTATGGAAACCCTCGCAATTCACTGAGCGAAAGCACTGGTATTTCATCAAATTATACATGGGATAATGTTATCAATTTTGATCGTGATTTTGGTAAACACAGTATCTCGGCAACCGTTGGACACAGCTGGATGCGTGAATTCTATCGTGGACACAGCTATAGCACTATCGACGACGTTGGTGCTCCAAATATTGTAGGTATTACAAATGTCGATGCAAAAGTATCATCTAATGAAAAAAACACAGCACTTCTTTCATTTTTTGCTCGTGTAAACTATGATTTTGATGGTAAATACCTCCTGTCGGCAAGTGTACGTCGAGATGAATCATCTAAGTTCCATAAAGATTATCGCACCGGTTATTTCCCCGCTGTATCGGCCGGTTGGAATATTCACAACGAACGCTTCATGCAAAATACACCTGTATCGTTGCTGAAACTCACGGCTTCCTATGGCGAGCTTGGCGCTAACTTCCTGTCTCCATATAACTTTGATAACATCGCGTTTGGTCCGATTGTCTATACAACCGGCGGTATCCGATTCACAGACGGTCGTGCTGCTTATCTAAAGACAACTAACCTGAAATGGGAAACATCAAAAACAACAGATGTAGGTCTTGAACTGGGACTTTTCAATAACGAAGTTACTTTCCATGCCAATTATTTTTACAAAAAGAATGTTGATCTTCTCGCTACAATTGACCTGAACCTTTCTTCCGGTCAGATTTTTGAAATCAACTCGTCTAACGAAACACCGTATGTAAATACTGCTTCAGTTGAAAACCGTGGTTGGGAATTTATGGCCAACTGGCATCGTTCTTTCAACCGAGATTTCCGTATGAGCGTTACAGCCAATATTTCTACACTCAAGAACAAGGTGCTTGCTCTTGGTGATAATGTACAGCCTATCACGGCCGGTACTTTCTCATCAAAATTCTCGGATGCTGCTACTATTACCCGTCCCGGTGAACCTATCGGTTCATTCTACGGATACAAGATTGACGGTTTTGATGCTGATGGTAATTTCATTTTCCATGATGAAAACGAGGATGGTAAAGTAACCGCCGACGACAAGGTTATACTCGGTAATTCAATTCCCAAATTGAGCTACGGCGTGAATTTGGATTTCTTCTACAAAGACTTTGACCTTTCAATGTTCTTTAACGGTGTGAGCGGAAACAAAATTTTCAATGCCCGAAAATATGAATATTACTTCAATTATGCCAACAACATGGTTACTGATGTATTGAATTCATGGACCCCTGAAAATACCAATACATATGTTCCGGTTGCAAAGGTTACTAATGCCGACGGTGGAAATTCACTTCCGAGTGAATTCTATATTGAAGATGGTTCATATTTCCGTCTCAAGAATGTACAGTTGGGTTACACTTTGCCTGATAGATTGTCACGAAAGGCTTATATGAGTCGTCTTCGTTTCTATCTTTCTGTACAAAATGTATTTACATGTACCAAATATTCCGGATTTGATCCTGAAGTAAGTTCAAACACTTTGTTTGCCCGTGGTGTGGATCAGAATTCATATCCTAACGCACGCACCTATACTCTTGGTTTCAATCTAACTTTTTAAAACCTGACAACCATGAATAAAATTATAAAATATATCGCGCTATCGTGCATAGCACTTGGAATGGTTAGTTGCAACAACGTCTTTGACGAACTTGCCGTTAACCCCCAGCAGCCCAGTATGGATTCGTATTTTACGACCCCCGAGGCTGTAAATGAGGCTATCATGACCTGTTATGGTTATGTACAGACTCAGCGTAGTTTTGGAGCATCGGCATCAAAAACTATGATTATCCGTTCTGATGAGGCTTCTTCAAACTCGGACTATGGTAAACCGGGTATGTACGGCTCCTCCCTCAATTCAAGTTATTATACTATCATGCAGCCATTTGGGTTGCTGTATTCAACAGCATCTCAGGCTACCTATGTAATTGAAAACATAGATAAAGTCGAGTTTTATGACCAAAAGCTGAAAAATGCTTATCTCGGTGAAGCATATTTTTGGAGAGCCTTTGCCCATTTTTATCTTTTAACCAACTATCGTAATGTTGCGCTCATAGAGCATGCCCCTAAAGGTATGGAAGATTATGTCCGTGATCTTTCAACTCCCGAAGAGGTTTGGGACGCAATTGCCGCCGATCTCCTTTTAGCAAAAGAAAATTTGCCCGAAAAAGGATATTGGAAAGGAGAGCATAATGGTCGTATCACTGCTGCAGCTGCAGCCGCGCTTCGCGGTAAAGCCTATCTTTATCGCAGTGGTATCGAACCGTTGTATGGCGAGTCAATCAAAACCTATTATGATGAGGCTGCTAAAGAGTTTGACGAAATAATCAAGGGAACTTATGGCTCATATTCATTGGTTGAATATGCTCATAATTTTGACGTAGCTCATGAAAATAACAATGAGTCGATATTTGAACTGCAATTCCTTGGCGATGTAGAAAACGCGGCTTTTAACCCCGGAACAGCAACCTCGGGTCTCGCGTTTGACACTCGTGGCATCATGCTTCCCGGTACTGGGGTAGGCTATGAAGGAGTTGTTCATGACTGGCTTTATGATGCTTTTGTAAACAGCATTGATAAAGACGGTTATACCGACATACGCATGTTCTCAACAATGTTCTTCAACGACCTTGATCCCAAAATCAAGCTTCGTCCCGGTCAGCGTCTTGAAGGCCCCGGGGGTTATCATTTTGAAGAGATGTATCCGGCAGGCGATTTTACATCGGTTGCCAATACTCGCACACATGTTTACAAGGCAGCCTTCCTTAAAGGTATGGATTTGTCGATGCCAATGCGCAACAACAATCCTCAGTCAATCACCGGTGTAGGTGCAGGTGTGAAAGAGTATATCTATAACCAGCCGCGTGCCCATGGTGTAAACTGGCGATATATTCGTTATGCCGATGTACTTTTGATGTATGCCGAAGCTGTTGTCAGTGGTGCTCAACAGGGTTCGATATCGGCTACCGATGCCTTTAATCAGGTACGTAATCGTGCCAATATGCCGTCTGTCGGCGGTTTGACACTCGATATCATCAAAAATGAACGAGCTCTTGAATTTGCTCTTGAGGGACATCGCTTCTATGACCTTCTTCGTTGGGGTGACCTTGCCGAGCGTTTCCATCAGCTCGAACGTACTGATCCTAACTTCAAGATGTTGATTTCAGAAACTGACTATGAAGGGTTCACATCCAATAAACACGAGTGGCTCCCTATTCCCATTTCTGAAATTGAATCAAACCCTAAAGCTAAACAGAATCCCGGATATTGATTATGAAAAAGTTAGTTCTAACTGTCTCCCTTGCTGGAATAGCCCTGACCGCCTTTGCCGGCGGTCAAGGCTCTCCCGCGGGCGAGATTCTGTACAATGGAATCAAGCTTCCGCAACAATGGCCACCACGTTACGACGAACCTTCGGTCGCAGCTTCCATGCCTGTTCCATATCTTGAAAATAAGCCCGAAGTAATTCCGGTGAATATAGGACGGCAACTGTTTGTTGACAATTTCCTGATATCCGAGACAAATTTACAACCGGTTTACCATACCCCCGATTTTTATACCGGAAATCCGGTAATGGAGCCGACTGCCGATTGGGAAAATACCATCGAAGGTGCTCCTTATGCGGCTCCGTTCAGTGACGGTATCTGGTATGATGATAAAGATGGTAAATTTAAAATGTGGTACTTGGCAGGAGCCGGCTCAATTCATAAGCAGGATAAACAGACGTTCTATACCGGTTATGCAGAATCAAACGACGGTATTAACTGGGTAAAACCTGAACTCGACCTTGTAAAAGGAACCTGTCTTGTAGATACTGCAAATCGTGATGCCGCTACAATATGGCTTGACAGGAACGAAAAGGATCCGGGTAAACGTTATAAGATGTTTAACGTTGAGCGTCGTCCTACAGATCGCCGCTGGCAGTTTATACTCAAATATTCGCCTGACGGTATTCACTGGAGCGAGGGGGTAGCTCAGTCGGGTGACCTTTATGACCGTTCATCGGTTTTTTACAATCCGTTCCGCGATGTCTGGTGTCTTTCGATGAGATATGGAACCAAAGTATCTTCGCGTTCACGTAGTTACCTTGAAGCCAAAAATCCCGAAACGGCAGTGTCAATGGCTCATCGTGTACGTAAAGGAGTTCCTGATAAAAATGTTGTATTCTGGTTTACTCCTGATGACAAAGAACCGAGACACCCTAAATTTCCTGATGTAAATCCTGGTATATATAATTTTGACTGTATCCCTTATGAAAGCATAATGCTTGGACAATATGCTGTTTGGCAGGGACCTGAAAATAACATATGCGGAGAACTTGGAATTCAAAAGCGCAACGAAATTTGTCTTGGTTATTCCCGTGACGGTTTCCATTTTTCCCGTCCGTCTCATGTGCCTTTTATGGCTAACGACACTACCGAAGGCTCATGGAATTGGGGAAATATGCAGTCGGTTGGCGGTGTCCCTTTGATTGTTGGCGATTCATTATATTTTTATTGTAGCGGTCGTCGTTTGAATGATATCATGTGGGATAGTTATACTTCTACAGGTCTTGCTAAACTACGCCGCGACGGATTTGTCTCGATGAACGCTGGTAAAGAGGAAGGAACACTCACCACAGAACCTATCTCTTTTGATGGCAAATATATGTTTGTAAACGCTGATGTATCTTCCAAAAAGTCAGAACTTGTTGTTGAGGTCCTTGATGTCGACGGCAATCCGATAAAAGGATTTACTAAAGCCGATTGTGTTGCCCTCAAAAAGATCGATTCAACTAAGGCGATGGTGACATGGAAAAATAATAAAGATTTGTCGTCACTTGATAATAAACCGGTAAGACTGAAATTTTACCTTAAGGATGGTGACCTATATTCTTTTTGGATTTCTCCATGGGAGACCGGTGAAAGCCGTGGCTATACAGCCGGTGGTGGCCCCGGACTATCACCAGCCGGTATTGATAAACCATTTTAAATTATACCTATGAAAAAGTTTTCTAATTTAATATTGGTTATAACTTTATTGACTATTGGGA
>JAIDNJ010000009.1 GCA_029063895.1 Muribaculaceae bacterium
TGCGGTGATAATAACCTCGGCGTCGACGGGAAACCAGTTGGCGTGCACTTTTAAAATTGTCATGAATACCGAGAGTTTTATGACATTGCGATGGATATATTCATCTTCATATACTTCTTCAAGGGCGACGACAGTGCCGTCGGCCGAAGCAACCACCACATTTTTGCGGTCACCCGTAAATTTACGTTTGGGCGAACGGAAGAAATTGACAATCAACAGGTATATGATAGCCGACAAAACAGTGACCGTTATGGGAACAGCCGGAGCTGAGGACAAAAACAGCCACACGACGGCATTGATGGCCAGTAAAATCAAAAAACTGACTATCAAAATATTTACTCCTTCGTGATGTAGTCTTACTCTCATGATATCTATTATAACGGAAAAATTCCGGCTTACGTTTATTTACGCAAAGTTATCACTTTTTTTTCATATACCAAAAATAGGGTGAAATTTTGTTTATTTTTATGCATTTAATTATTATTTTTGCTGTCTTATCGGGTCTATCGGCTACTTACAGCGATTTTTTTTGCTCGGGAGTCTGAGCGGCTTCCGTCGGCGGTGAGGATGGTACATCGGTAAATGTAGATGCCACGGTCAACGCGACGGCCTCCGGTATCGGTCAGATTCCATGTGACCGGCATTGAGGTGAACATCTCGCTGCGGCCACGTCGGGATGCACTCCATACAAACCGGCCCGAAAGGTCAAATATCTCGATGACCGCTTCAATGGTTACGTCGGGACGGTCATGGACAATGTAGAAATTGGCTTTGTCGGTCGCGGGCGACGAGTCGGTGTAAATATCAAAAATGTGAGGCTTGTATCCGTTTTCAACTATAAAGTCGATGGTTCTTTCAACACGGTTGCCGGCCATGTCGCTTACCCCGAATGTTAGTGTGTGATAGCCGTCGGCCAACGATTCAAGCTGATAGGTTATCAGCCCGCTCTCGCCCGATGATGCCAGTGGTGAGTAGTGGAGCGAGGGATCGGTCAGCGGCTTGTCATCGAGTTTGAGTGTCATGCGGTTGCCAATGCCTGTGGTCGAGATGTCGACAGCCGTGTTATCGCTTATGCGGATATAGGCTACCGGCGATTGATTGACTGTCGATCCCGGTTTGAATGATGGATGATTGAGATACATCTCGTCAATTGTCGGCGCTATGGTGTCAGGGACTGTCTCCCCTCGCCCGTAAACATAAAACCGGGTTTCTATTCCGGCCGCTTCATTGCCCGTGGTACCGTCGATTGCATATTGTGAGATGGTGGCGTTACGATAGTTATCGGCGATTTCGGCCGGGAGTATACATTGAGATCTGAAATAACCGTTGATTACGGTGTC
This sequence comes from Muribaculaceae bacterium, assembly GCA_029063895.1. Lineage (GTDB taxonomy): Bacteria > Bacteroidota > Bacteroidia > Bacteroidales > Muribaculaceae > CAJUPY01. The sequence goes on from JAIDNJ010000009.1 coordinate 1,341, forward strand.
GGTTCCGGCATAGAGGAGCTGTCCCTCGGTGTCATAGACCGATTTCACTCCGTCGCTGCCGTTGCCGTTTGTAGTGACACTCTCGGTTGCGTCATAGATGTGGGTATATACTGTTCCGTTAAAACTGTCGATGACTATAGAGTCGGGAGTGGCGATATTCCCCTCGATTATCACACGTGACGATGCTCCGGCCGATGGCGGGGTTTCGATCTGTGGTTCAATGCCGTTAATTGATGAGATATTTATGTGGTCGTTTACCGAGGCTATACGCATGGCGGGGTCTCCCAGTAATAGGTATCTGAGTTTGTTTTCATTGGCGATGAGCCGTCCGTCCGACGAATACCCGTTCTTGGCACGACGGAATATTTCGCCTATTGGTAAAGGTTTGCCGTCTTTGTCGGTTTGGTAAATGAAGTCGCCAAATGACTTGGCGAGGGTTCCGTTTTGACTCAGATTGGCAGGTCGGGTGGCACTGATTGCAGCAATGACACCTCCATAGCGGTTGTTGAGAAGCATCTCAGCCCCCGAGATAGAGGGTTGGTCACAACGTAAAAAATCGCATGTAAACGCAATGATGGCCGGCGTAACTTTCAGGTCAAGATTGATGATGTCGTTATAGGTGAGCAGACGCTCGGCAGTGAGCGATGTAGGGCCGGCATGACCGATGAATGTCCACCACCCTACCCCGCTGTTGAGTTTGGTATCGAGTTTTTTACGTGCGTCGGGATAGGTGCCGTTTGTTTTTTTGAAGGTATCGAGATAGATGCGTGAATACATTATGTCGCTCCCGGGCCGTTTGCGTTTCATTTGTTCAATCATATCCTCGGCATATCCCAGATGTCGTCCCAAATCACCGTCATCCGCAAGAATGAGGGCTCGGGTTTTCCATTGTCCTGATGGGGAATTTTTCACATATTCCGAAATCTTGTCAACGATATCCCGGGCGTCGGTTACCGATGTCGGAGCAACTCGACCCACCGCGACCGATAGTGTGTCATAGGCCATGTCACGGCCCGACATATCACCAAGAATCCCGAAAAAATCATCGGTAGTGAAGGAAAGAGCATCGCTGAGCGATGTCTCGGACTGCCAAGTCGGGAGCAACGGGTACTTGATTGACCGGCAATCGGACGTGACACATCGGTTGTCGTGTATTCCACGGCCAAAAAGCAGCACATATTTAAGTGGTGACCCGGCAGAAAGTCCACGGTCATAGTACATTTTCAGGCACTTCCTTATTGCCGACGGGTCAAATCGTCCCGATGAAAATTCGTTATAAATCAGTTCGGACGACAAGACGGTTACCTTTAGATTTTCAGTGGCATGGAGGTCGGCGAGCAGTGCGGCCTGACGTTTAAATAGGTCAGGCGTGACAATTATCATGTCGGGAGCCGACATGTCGGCATGGATATTCTGATTTCCGGTCACGGCCTCTAAGACCGGTACGGGCAGTTTTTTTAAATTGCTGATGTGCTGGTAGCAGCGTGGTGTCGCTGATGTTTCGAGTATATTATCGTCGACAATCCTGATATCGTCGCTGTCGGTGATGTCAAACAGGTATCCGGGATAGCTGTCTATCTTACCCCCTTTTGAGAAAAAAATAAGATTGTCGGCATCGGCCGGCGCGTTTACTTTATAGGCAGCCGCAATGTAGTCGAGGTTGGCGCTGATAAGCTGTCCCGCCGGTGTCAGGGTCAGTTTCAGCTTTGTACGGTTGCTTTTCACTGGCATATCGACGGTTGGAGTAATCATGTTGCCAAAGCCATATTGCAAATCATAGGTGGCCGGAATGACATATGACTGTCCTCCGTCAAGCTGTGTTCCGTCGGCTTCGACCGATAGTGTTGAGGTCCCTCCTGAAGTTTTGGCAACGAAGGGAGTCGACAATCGGGCTGTCGATCCTATTGCCACTCCCGGCATGTTAATGGTAAAACTTCTTATGGGAGTAAGTTTGAAATCCTCACCTACGATAAGTCGACCGGTCGAACCGGGTGACTGTATGTCGTTCTCATGCCATGAAACTGCATATATCTCGGCGTCAGTTGACACGTCGGTCAACTTTTGTCGGGTAGCAAATGCCTTGTCGGTACTTTTTCCGTCGGTAAGGAAATAATATCCTTTTGATGAGTAGGGATGATTGACGATTGCAGGATTATTGTTTTTGTCGAGAGTGGCATGTGACGGTCCTGAAGCAAAAAAGATAATGCCACCGTCGACTTTCATCATCGGTTGCTCGGGGAGGTCGTCGACAAAAGTTGAAGCTTGAAGAATCTCGTCGGTTGTTTCACATCCATATCCAAACAATCTTACCTCATTGGGATTGTTAAAGCCCCATTTTTTCAGGAGTGATGGACTCAAGTAGTGAAATCCGGTTGAAGTGACACTGATTTTAATCCATCGTCCCGACGCGAGCACCGACTCCGTGGCATAAACCGACGGATCAAGGGCTGAAACATGCATGGTTGTCATGGCCGCGGTTATTAATGCAGTCATGATTTTGATGATGATGATATGTCGTAATGTCGATTTCACTTGATGTTGACCGTGTAGGTGTCAAGACAAACGCCGCCGGCTCCAAATCCTTCTTTTTGAAAAAGGAGTCCGGAGTTAATTATTCCGGGAGATGACTCGGACGACCCGAGGTCAAGATAGCGGTATCCTTTTTGTCGGGCCATCTCTATTACTGACATAAGCAGCAGGTCTACAGCTCCTTTATCACGTCCGTCGGTGGTCGATGCTATGTATTGGGTCTTGACAACCTGTCCCGATATATAAAGTAAAGTACTGCCCACAAGCCGGGTGCCGTCACTGATGATGAAGGGTTTGATATTGTCGGGAAACCGTCGGGCAAGCAGTTTGATTTCGTCAAGCGAGTGAACGGGAGTGGTGTTGTGTCGCTCGGCGAGATTGGTTGTGAGCATGACGTAAAACGCGTCTAAGTCATCTGATGGTCCCGGAGTAAGAGAAGCTCGTTGAGCTCGGGCTGCACAACGTTTACGGAGGGTCGACAACTTTGACCCGCTGTTGAGGTCGATGACGCTGAGCAGTCGCCGGCGCGTTAAAGTTCCGTTAAAGCGCGTTGAGAGAATATACTCGACATCTTGTGTCGGCTTTGACTGATAGATGAAGGGTGGTTGTGTAATTGTCAACTGTCTGATTCCGTCATTTTTCAGGAATGAACAAATGCTGTCGAGGATAACCGTGATATCGGCGTGGTGACAATTACTATCTGTCAGCAATCCCCCAAATGTCAGGCCTGGATGGCTTACGACCTCTCCGTCTGATTTCACTGCCGGGAGTACGGCGGTTATTTTTCCGTGAGAGTCGGTCACCAGGAGCGAATAGTCGGTAAACCGGTCGGCATGATAATCCATGTAACTTCTAAGATGGATAAACGATGAGTTGACGGCTTTGTTGCTGACAAAGCTGTCCCATGCCGACGAGTTGACTGCCGGGTCAAACCG
>JAIDNJ010000090.1 GCA_029063895.1 Muribaculaceae bacterium
GGTTTACAGTCCTAATATACAGCATGCATCGTATCTCGCCGATAAATTAAAAAAAGCACAGGCAGTCGATAATACTGACGAGATTGTGACCGATGCTGATTTCTATATTATTGCTGTAAAAGATGATGCCATAAGTTCACTTGCCGCCAAAGTAACGGCTAACGGTGGAATATGGGCTCATACATCGGGAAGTGTTCCCATGTCGGTTTTTGAAGGTGTCAAAGATAGATATGGAGTATTTTACCCGTTACAGACTTTCAACCGACATGACTCCATTGATTTTTCAACTCTGCCGATGCTAATCGAAGGGGGTGACGAAGAAACGGAAACAGCCCTTTTTAATCTTGCATCAATGATCAGCAAAGATGTTCATCGGGCAACAAGCGGCGATAGGGCAGTATTTCATCGTGCAGCAGTCTTTGCCTGTAATTTTGCCAACTATATGTGGTGTATGGCCGATGATATTCTGCACACCCGCGGATTTGACTTAACATTATTCAGACCTTTGTTAACAAAAACACTTGAAAACGCATTAAACTCAACGCCTTACAACGCTCAGACAGGTCCTGCACGCCGAGGTGATAAAAATGTGATGGACAAGCATTTGTCGTTGCTCACACCCGACCAGGCTGAAGTGTATAGCCTTATGAGCCGACTTATTTACGAACGATTTAACCGACCCTTATCCGATGAGCCGAATAAATAATAATCTTCAGGCCGTTAAAGCATTTGTATTTGATGTGGACGGGGTGTTATCGCCTTCCACAATTCCGATGTTGCCCGATGGCACTCCCTCGCGCATGGTCAATATAAAAGACGGTTACGCTCTTCAGCTTGCCTGCAAGCACAATTATAAAATAGCCATTATAACCGGCGCCGATACCGAGGCTGTGCGCCATCGCTATACCAAACTCGGTATTAAAGATGTGTATCTTAAAGCTGCGATGAAGTTACCGTTGTTGAAGCAATGGATTGAAGAAAACTCTCTGACTCCCGACGAGGTAATCTATTGTGGCGATGATATTCCCGACTATGAGTGTATGGACTATGTGGGAATTGCAGTGGCTCCGGCCGATGCCGCCGACGAGATAAAAAATATAGCCGACTATATTTCTCCGGTCAACGGAGGGTATGGTGTCGCGCGTGATATCATTGAGCAGGTTATGAAAGCTCAGAGACAATGGATGAACACTGAAAAAGCATTTGGTTGGTAAATAATCATGAAATCTCCAGTTGAACAAATATTGGACGGCCGACGGCTGTATCTTGCAAGCGCGTCGCCACGCCGTCGCGAGCTTATGATGAATCTTGGGTGTGATGTTAATTTGATTGAACCACGGGAAGTTGATGAATCCTGGCCCGAAACAATGCGGCCTGAGGTAGCTCCTGTTTACATAAGTCGTAAAAAGGCTGAGGCTTATTGCCATGATCTTACTCCCGATATGATAGTGGTAACAGCCGATACTGTCGTGATTGCCGACGGGAAAGTGCTGGGCAAACCACATTCGGCCGATGAAGCGCGGGATATGCTTAAAATGTTATCGGGTAAAAAACATCTTGTTGTCACCGGTGTCACACTCACGACTACTGAAGGACTTCACTCGTTTGCTACTCATACGACGGTCAGCTTTGATAACCTCAGTGATGAAGCAATCGATTATTATATTGAAAATTACAAGCCGTTTGACAAAGCAGGAGCGTATGGAATCCAGGAGTGGATAGGCTATATAGGCATTTCGGGTATCAGCGGTTGCTATTACAACGTGATGGGATTACCGATTCATGATTTGTTCAAGCATCTGGCCCTAATATAATTGTCGCGAGCGAGTCATTTACCTCTCTCAGCTTAGTTTCAAAGGCCGATGTAAATGATTGGGCAGCCTCAGGGGAAATATTCTTTTTAATTTCCGATTTAAGGACGACTACTTCAAAAACGGCGTTCTGGAGTTCCATATCCGTTTTAAAGGTTTTATTACCGATTTCAACAGCGAGCTGTTCAGCTTTTTGAACTGCTTCTTTACTGTCGCTGTTACCACATGATGTAAGGCACATCATTGCAGAAGTCATCATCAATATTGACACACAAAGTCTTTTCATAGAATAATCATGGCAATTTTTGCACAAGCCTCGGCATCGGCCAAAGCATTGTGGTGGTTATTAAATGGAATAGCAAGTGCGGAGCACAAGTTGGGGAGTGAGTATGATCCTGTCACATGTCGTGGGATTGTGCGACGGGCAGTCGACAATGTACAATAAAAATCATAGTCGGGCCAGTCAATCTGATAGCAGCGGCAGGCAGCTTTAAGACACGTCTCGTCAAATTTTTTGTTATGGGCGACCAACGGGAGAGTACCGATGAACTTTTCAAGCCGATGCCACACGCGGTCAAACGTATCGGCATTTTCAGTATCCTTCATTCCTATTCCATGAATTTTTTCGGTGAAATGACGGAAATAATATTCGGGCTCGGGCTTGACAAGTTCATAAAAGCGATCGACAATATAACCTTCAACCACCTTGACCGCACCGATTGAACAGATACTTGTAGGGTGATTATTGGCAGTCTCGACATCTATGGCTACAAAATTATCCATTAACAGTCAGTTCATTTACCTTTTCACCAACTTCTTCCATGAGCCATCGGGGAGTAGATGTAGCTCCACATATCCCGATTGAAGGTTTCCCTGAAAGCCATTCAGGGTCGAGTTCAGTAGGATTTGAAATCATGTAGGTCGATGGATTGACCGACTTACATTCCTCAAATAAAAAGCGCCCGTTACTACTTTTTTTGCCGCTGACAAATAATACAAGACTATGAGCGGCAGCAAAATCGCGTAAATGTTCTACACGATTGGCTACCTGACGGCAAATTGTGTCATAACTGTTGAATTTTACTCCCGGTTTCAGGCGGTGTTCAATTTCCTTGATTATGTTGCTGAATCCGCTCAACGATTTGGTAGTTTGGGAATAAAGCTCGATATCTTTAGAAAAATCGATTTTATCCAGGTCGGCAATATCCTGCACGACTATAGCTCTTCCGGCCGTTTGACCCACAAGGCCGTTGACCTCGGCATGTCCCTGTTTGCCATAAATGACAATCTGAGCATCGGGAAGTGATTCAGCGCTTTTTTTGATTCGTCTTTGGAGCTGGAGAACAACGGGACATGTGGCATCAATAATCTCGATATTGTTGGCTTTGGCTATCTCATAGGTCGACGGAGGCTCACCGTGGGCACGGAGAAGCACCTTGACATTGTGGAGACGAGCAAGATCGTCATGTGTTATTGTAACGAGACCTTTGTTGAGCAACCTTTGTACTTCATCGCTGTTGTGGACAATATCTCCGAGACAATAAAGCGTTCCGGCAGGGCCGAGCTCTTCCTCGGCCTTGCGGATCGCTGTAACTACGCCAAAGCAAAATCCCGATTTGTCGTCAATCTCAATGATCGGAGTATTCATCACGCTTTTAAACGCTCTACTGTTTGATTATAGAGATCAAGCAATATATGGTTTTGCTCGTCTAATGTCATTTCAGAATTATCAAGCACAACAGCGTCGTCGACTTTGCGGAGCGGGCTTTCGGAGCGGGTACGATCAATGTGGTCACGTTCCACGACGTTGGCCAGCACTTCTTCATAGGTTGTTGCCACTCCTTTGTCGGTCAGTTCGTTCAGACGTCTCATGGCTCGCTTTTCGGGCGAGGCATCTACAAAAATCTTGAGCTCGGCATCGGGAAAAACTGTAGAGCCGATATCCCGACCGTCCATAACGATGCCCCGTTCACGACCGAACTGCTGCTGGAGTTCAACAAGACGATGACGTACTTCAGGAATAGCTGCTACGGGCGATACATGGCTCGACACAGCCATTTCACGTATCTCATCCTCAACTATCTCACCGTTGAGAGTGGTGAGCTGACGTGTACCGTCGACAGTGAAGTCGATTTTAATTGATGGCAGCGCATTTACAAGCGTATCAACATCAATTGTTCCGTCGGCGGCAATCATACCGTTGCGGAGCGCATAGAGAGTTACCGCACGATACATTGCACCTGAATCGACATAACGATAGCCGATAGCCGATGCAAGCTGACGTGCCATAGTGCTTTTGCCCGACGATGAATAGCCGTCGATGGCAATTATTATTTTTGATGGAGACTGGTCCTTCACTGTAACCTTGAGTTTATTGTAAGCTCGTTCGGCTTTTTCGCGTGCATCGTCTACCGAAGCACCGCGAGCGAGAATGACAGCCATACGACGATGTCCGTTTATCTCGGGTTTGGCAAAAATTCTCATCTGGGTACCAGGCTCTTCAAGTACTTTTTCGAGATTATCCATCTCGATACACTTTGATTTACCTTCAACAACTACCGCACGGGAGGCCGACGGACCATAAAAATCAATAGCCGGAACAGGTAATCCGAGCAGAGCTCTTACATGAAGAGCAAATTCGCTCAAATCCTGAGAAATCATTGTAACCATTCCGGTATCGTGAGGACGAGGTGAAACTTCGCTGAAAATCACATCATCGCCTTTGACAAACAATTCGACACCAAAGATGCCGTAACCACCAAGTGCATCGGTAATCTTGCGTGCTATTTCCCGGGCTCGGTTCAGGGCGATTTCGCTCATGGGCTGTGGTTGCCATGAATAACGGTAATCACCGTTGACCTGAATATGTCCTATGGGTTTACAAAAAATAGTACCTGAAATTGAACGCACGGTGAGCAACGTTATTTCATAATCAAAATCGACAAAGCCCTCGACAATGACCCTACCTGCCCCCGAGCGACCGCCATGCTGAGATTCTTCCCATGCTTCCTCAATCATTTCGGGAGTACGGATAATAGTTTGTCCATGACCCGACGAACTCATCACCGGTTTGACAACACATGGAATACCTACCTGTTTCACAGCCTCATCAAACTCTGACTTGTCAGAGGCAAAAACATAGGGTGATGTAGGGAGTCCGAGTTCTTCGGCAGCAAGACGACGTATGCCTTCACGATTCATGGTAAGCCATGTGGCGCGAGCTGTCGGAGTAACATTATACCCTTCTTTTTCCAACTCTACAAGAGTGGAAGTCGCGATTGCCTCGACTTCGGGTATTATATGGTCAGGTTTTTCTTTTTCAACAACCTGTCGGAGAGCATTGCCGTCGAGCATGTCAAAGACGTAGGCGCGGTGAGCGACCTGCATGGCCGGAGCTCCTTCATATTTGTCACAAGCGATGACTTCAACACCCATCCGTTGCAGCTCTAAAGCAACTTCTTTACCGAGTTCTCCACTGCCGAGAAGCAATGCTTTACGACCCGATTTAGTCTTTATTGTACCTATTTTTGTCATAATTCAGAATAATAAATCCTTTTTACGTAATAAACGTAGAACAAAGGTAGTAATTTTTAATGAATCTGCCATCTGGTTAAATCAAATATCGACTTCAATTATTCCGCCAAACGGCGGTTGCTTTCTAAAAGCTTCGGCAGGTGTTATCATTGAGGTGAGTAACATGAACTGTAACAGAATACCTGCATGGGCAAAAACAGCAATATTGTCACAGCCGGTCATTTTAATGTCATTTATAAATGACTTCACACGCTTCTGCTGGTCCATAAACGATTCACCGCCGGTTGCACGGACATTAATATAGTCATCAAACCACTCTTGAAGCCGAGGGTCTTCAATCAGATCATATTCTTTCATTTCCCATTCACCGAAATTCATTTCCATGAGCCTGTCGTCGGGGATAGCATCGTTAAATCCACAGAATGATGCAAGTTTACGGCATCGGGTCAACGGACTTGTAAAGACTTTGTCAAACACTTTTCCTTCAAGATTATGTTTTACTTGGGCCGCTTCGGTTTCAAATGCGGATGATAATCCCACGTCAGTAGCGCCATAACATGTGCCGGGTTTGACGTCGACGCTTGTATGTCTAATCAGTGTCAGATGCATGTGAGTCGGTATATGATGAGTGTTGATATAAAAAACATTAGTTCACAAATAAGAAATGCCGCTCCACAGCAATCACCCGTATATCCATTTATCTTCTTTTTTATGAAAAGAATAATACAAATAGCTGTTAGATAGCTTGTCACGGCCGATAAAAGATAGACCGGAGGAATGCACACCAATGGAAGCGCACCGGCCGCAAATGCTATCAGCACGTTGATTATCCCCGGTTTGATATAGACTGTTTTGTTTTTGGCATCAACTGCTGTACGTGCATATGGGAGCATGAAAACTACCATCGAGGCACTGAACTTACTCCATGTGTCGGCACAGAATATTATTGCAAGTACCATAGGCACTGGGAAACACGACACTGTTGCAGTCAGCAGCAAATAATAGAAAATCAATGAGATAACGCCATAGGTTCCAATATGGGAATCTTTCATAATAGAGAGAATACGATCTCGGGTGGTTCCACCGCCAAATCCGTCAAAGAAGTCGGCCAGACCGTCCTCGTGCAACGCTCCGGTAATAAGTACCCTTACTAAAAATGCTGTCAAAATAGCGATGTGTAACGGGAAAACAAGAGCTGACAGATATAACGTACCTGCTGTGATACCTCCGGTCAGCCATCCTACAAGCGGCCAGTAATCGACGACATGACTGAAATATCGTGCGTCAACATTGGTAATGCGCCAAAAGGGGAGTCGTGTAAAAAAAATGAATGAAGCAAGGACGGTTTTCATCGTTTCAGAAATATTTGGTAACTGAAACAGCTTTGAAACTGTCCATATTGTTAATCATGTTTACCGCTGACTGAATTATAGGGTAAGCACAGACGGCTCCGCTGCCTTCGCCAAGACGTAGCGAAAGATGAAGAATGGCTTTTACTCCGAGAAATTTTAAAAATTTTGCGTGGCCCGCTTCATCGCCCGAGTGTCCGAAAATGGCATAATCGCTCAGGGAGGGGGCCAAGGCGGCCGCAGCTGCATAACAGCTTGTCATAATGAAACCGTCAACAATTACAATCATACCGAGTTGGGCCGCACGAAGCATACCTCCGACGGCCATTGCCATTTCAAAACCACCGAACCAGGCTAATTTGTCAATCAAAGTTCCGTCACCCTGATAGTTTTCAAGAGAGCGTGTGAGCACGTCAAGTTTATGGCTGACTCCCGAGGAGTTAAGTCCGGCACCCGGTCCGATACAATCGGCCAACGGAATATCGGTGAGGATATGCATCCACATGGATGAAGGCGAAGTATTACCACTACCCATTTCGCCAAAACTTACAATATTACATCCGTCGGCATGAACCATATCCACTATCCGGGCTCCACGTTCGAGACAAATCATAAATTCATCGGTCGACATGGCCGGTCCTTTTAAAAAATTTGAGGTCGACCTTCTCACCTTCATGTCAATGATACCACGATTGGCGGGAATGTCGTAGTCAACTCCGGCATCGACCAGCACGAGCCTGAATCCATGCTGGTCACAAAGAAAATTGATTCCGGCACCACCATGAGAGAAATGACTGAGCTGTTGCCATGTAACTTCTTTGGGCGAGACAGTGACACCTTCTTCTATTATACCGTGGTCGGCCGCAAATAGAATATTACATGGATGGGAGAGGCGAGGAGAGAGGGTTTGCTGGACAAGGCAAATTTTCAAGGCAAGCTCTTCAAGCATTCCCAGCGAACCTTTAGGTTTAGTCAAATTATCGATTTTGTCGATAATGGCATGTTGCATTACCTTATCGACCGGTTTAATGTCAAAAAGTTCCATTATTATTTTCGTTATTTTTTATACATACCGGAATCCCGGCTACTATCATGTAAACTGTATCGGCCAACTGAGCTATGCGACGGTTGACACTACCGAGAAGGTCGGTAAATTTGCGTTGGACAATATTTGAGCTTGTACCACCGAGCCCTATTTCGTTGGTTACAAAAATGTAATTACCTGGTCGTGAAATCATCAATTCAACCTGTCGCATAACTTCATTTTCGGCCTTTTCAATATCCATCTCAAATTTAAAAAACAGCTTTGTTGTCCAAAGTGTCACACATTCGAGTAAAATCGTACGACCTTCGGGCGCTATCTCACCTGGACGTTCCGATTCCTCTATATTGGTCCACATAGGGCCACGTCGTTCCTGATGAGTTCTGACTCTTTGTGCAAAATCATCATCATGAATCTCGGCTGTAGCGATATATACCGGACTGACAGGGTCAAGCTCCAGTGTGATTTTTTCGGCGAAACGGCTTTTTCCTGAACGTTGTCCGCCGGTAATGAGAATCAATCTTGAGTTATTGTCGTTATTCATATAATATAAAAAACGATGCTGTGTCAAGACAATGGCACAGCATCATTAGATGTTTCATGTAGTTAGTTATAAACCGCTAATCATAATTATTTGTCGCTGAATGTCTCGGCCATGAATGCCTTGAGGTCATCTCCACGACGATCGCGAGCCACGATATTACCATCAGGATCAATCACAATGAGACATGGGATTGAAGGAATACCATATAAATCGGTGGCAATATTTTGAGAGTTGATAATCTGGGGCCAGGGGAGCTGATGCTGTTCGATTCCTGTAAGAGTATTTTCAGGCTCGTCCCACACGGCAACACCAAGAACATTAAGACCTTTGGGTCCATATTCTTCAAGGACCTCTTTAATAACTTTTGTTTCGCGGATACAAGGTCCACACCAACTTGCCCAAAAATCAACAAGAAGATATTTGCCATTACCTACATAGTCGCTTAGACGATAAACCGAATCGTTATAAACTACTTCAAAATCTTTATAAGGTTTACCTTCTGAAGTCTCAGCTTTGGCAACTTTACCCGATTGAAGTTTGGCGATACGGGTGTATTGTCCAAGATCGGGATTCTGCTCGATGGCTGCATTAAGTTCATCAAGGCTCATGTCATAGGCCTGCTGAAGGAAAATATAGTAGCCGACAGGATTATCGGCATTGGCAGCGAAATACTTGTCATATATACCTTTTTGAGCGGCTTTATAGGCATTACGGTCAAAAGGAATGCTGTCGGGAAGACTGCTGAAAGCGCTGTCGACATCGGCGAGATTGGCATCGAGTTCATCCATAACGAGATTAAGATCTCCGCCCTCGGCATGACGGTTGACAACACTGATTTCACCGTCCTGAAGAATAAATGAACCGGCGCGCTTGCCTTCGACAATGAGACGGACAAGAACCGGCGCTTCAACCGTTCCGTTAAATGTAGCAACACCGTTGACAATAGCGGCACTGTCCATCTTGTCGCTTGTGTCATAGTTGATTATATATGCCATTTCGGCCTGAGTCTCGGGAAGCTCGGCCTTGACAGTGTACGCAAGTCCTTCGGTTTTATTTGAAGAACAAGAGGCCAACATCATTACAGCTGTTGAACCTAATAAAAATTTTAACTTCATGATTGATTTTAGTTTAATAGCGATTGGAATATATCAGGTGCAAAT
>JAIDNJ010000091.1 GCA_029063895.1 Muribaculaceae bacterium
TATATTTTATTCTTTAGTGCCGACGCCAACCTGATCGGCATATTCGGGCTAACATATGACATTCAGGGCCGCATGTCGCGCAGCCGTTCACAAGGCTTCTCACCTTCAACATCATACGGATTGGCACAAGAACTTAAATTGAACATTTACCCGATGCGTAAACTTATTTTGACCGTCAAGCCGCAACACAACGTGATACAAACAGCCCCGTCAACATTCAAAAACTACTGTTTTCTATTTGCCGGGGCGTCATACCTTTGGAAAAAATGGAATTTTATATTGCGCGGTGAAGACTTGCTGAACAACGCCTTTTACCGTGTTGAATCAGTATCGGCCACCTCATCATCGGTAACCGAAATCCCGCTTAGAGGGCGCGCGGTGACATTGACCGCAAAATTACGTTTTTAAAATTTACTCAAACTTGTAGTTATCGGCAACCTTCGCGATAGCGACACTATCGGGTTCCAGACCTTTGTCGGTCTTCTTGACAAGTTTGCTTGCTGTATAAAAATCAGGGTCCTGAGCCGACTGAAGATCAGTTGCCGACTCATCGGCATCGCCCTGTGCACCGGCAGCATCTTCGACTGCCTCGTCGGCATATTCAATCTCGTCGAGCATCGCTTTACCGGTTATGATTGTCTGGTCGAGCGATACAGGATTTATACGGAGCTGGCCATTGGGGTCAAAAAAGTTACGGTTTTCAATATATTCCTGAACAAGACCTGTTGTTGTCCCTATAAATTCTTCGCGTGTCATAATTGTATATGTTTAATTCTGTGGTTATTTATAATTGTACATTTGTGATTTTACTATTATAACAATATTTTGCACAAAAAGTTAAACCTGAAATCAATTTATGAATTTAGGCACATACAATAAACCAAATCAAGAGTCGGGATGTTAATTATTTAAAGCTTTAAAAGCTCTTTCAACTAAAATTTAATCCATCACAGAATACCGACGGTACTGAATCTGAGACTTAGGTCGGGATTAAGGACAGCAGTATTAAACATAATGAAAAGACATGAAAAGATTTGTCTACATAGCCATAATTCTTTTGACAGCCATATTACAGTCAAACGCCGTCACGCCCTCTGATTCAGTCAATATTCTGTTTAGACAAGGACACAGCAATCTGTTGCTAAATATGGGTGACAACCACAATCATCTCGATAGCATTGTCAACAAAATCAACGCCCTTACATCAGGCTCGGCCTATAATCTCCGCTCAATACGGTTCATCGGCAGCGCGTCGCCCGAAGGTTCGGTGAGTATCAACAATCGGCTGTCGGTTAAACGAGCATCGACTGTTTTTGACTATCTGCACAAACATACATCTTTTAATGACAGCATCACTTCGTTTGAATATACCGGCCGCGATTGGAAAGGTCTCGCCGATATGGTTAATAATGATCAGAACGTACCCGACCGCGACGAGGTAATCGAAATTTTGTCAGACATCATTACTTCGGTTGACAATGGCAACCAACAGCCCGAGGCCTTGATTAACCGCCTGAAAACCATTGGAGGAGGAGAAGCCTATCATTATATGTATAAAAATCTTTATCCTTCACTCCGATTTTCAAAAATTACTCTCGATTATATTCCCTCGATTGTACCAATGACCGGAATCGTCGTTAATCCAACGTTAATCGACATCGATTTTGACGAAACAATTCCGGCTATATCTTTTACCGGGAAGCAACAACACAAACCATTTTACATGGCTATAAAGACCAACCTACTCTATGATGCAATTGCGCTACCGAGTTTGAGCGCCGAATTTTATCTTGGCAAAAACTGGTCGGCGGGAGTCAACTGGACTTATGGCTGGTGGGATAAAGACAACAGCCATCACTATTGGCGTGCTTATGGCGGCGATATCGTCGTGAGAAAATGGGTAGGTGAAAAATCACGAATTAAACCACTTACAGGCCATCATCTCGGAGTCTTTGCCGGTATAGTAACCTACGACTTTGAATTTGGTGGAACAGGATACATGGGAGGTTTACCGGGTCATACCCTATGGGACCGTTGTAACCGCTATGCCGGCATTGAATACGGTTATTCGCTTCCCGTCGGACGTCGTCTCAACATCGACTTTAGTCTGGGATTAGGATATCTTGGCGGAAAGGTAATAAAATATGAACCCTCAAACGACAGGTATATTTGGGAAGAAACCAAAAATTTCTCTTGGTTCGGCCCGGTGAAAGCCGAGATTTCTCTCACATGGCTCATTGGACGCGGTAATGTAAATGAAAGGAGATAATCGATGAAAAAGATAACACGATATATAATGATGCTGACAGCAACATTGTTATTTGCAAGTTGTCATCACAAAGATTTGTATTTTGACGATGTTGACCTCGGCGACATACGCATAGTTTTTGACTGGAGAAAAGCACCCGAAGCCAATCCGGCATCTATGGAGGTATTTTTATATGATTCATCCACATCCCGCGAAACTCGATTTAATTTTCAGGACCGCGTAGGCGGAACGGTTGAACTCGAGGTGGGACAATATAACGGCCTCGGCATCAACAGTGACATCTCGGAGTGGGCTAATACGCGTAACATTGACAACATTGAGACTTTTGAGATTTATACATCTGAGGCATCTAAACTGTCGGCCTATAGCCTTGACCCGAATACAGTACCCAAAGCACGAGGCGCCGAAGATGAGCGCATAGTTTCCACTCCCGGTATGTTATGGAGCGGTCGTCAGGATTCTATCACCATTGTCGACTCTCAGGCTCGCAAAGTCATCACATTTTTTCCTCAGGAAGATATTTGCCACTACACGGTCGATGTAACTAATGTAAAAAATATCGAGTATATTCACGGGCTCAAAATTGACGGGACAATCTCAGGTATGGCCGGGGGGTATCTTCACGGCAAACACAAACCCACCGATACATCCGTAACAATGCCTTTTGACCTTTCGGTCAGTAGTGACGACAACGGACTCCATTCCGAATTTCTTACCTTTGGAGAGAGTGAGGAAACTGCCAATGACCATATTCTGTCCCTATACATTATCATGAGCGACGGGTCAAAACGACACTATACCTTTGACGTAACGTCACAGGTTCATAACGCCCCTGATCCAAGACATGTACATATTGTTATAAGCGGGGTCGAATTGCCTAAATCTGTTGAGACAGGCGACGGATTTGTACCTGAAGTGAACGATTGGGAGACTGAACACGTTAATATAGTGATGTGATATTTAAATAATCAAGATTCAACATATTTTAATGAGAAAATTCAAATCCATTATGAAAACAAAGGTATTATTCATGGGGCTCGCAGCGTTGGCACTCGCTTCATGTTCTTCAGATGAACCGGCAGAAATTAATCAGGGACGTGCCATCGGTTTCCGCCCGGCAATCGGCACCAATTCGCGTGCTACCGAAATTAACAATTCAAATCTTTCGGCAATTACAGTCAGCGCTTTCATGGGTCAACAAGAACTTTTTGCCGATCTCTCATTCACTAAAGGTAATCAGGGTATTTTTACATCAGATCCTGAATATTACTGGCCCGGCGACGACACCCCGCTAAATTTTTATGCCTACTCTCCGACAGCTCCCGGTGGTAACTTGTCAATTACAACATCTTCAAAAACATTGACCGACTTCTCGCCTGCTCAGTCACTTGGCGATCAAGTTGATTTCATCACATCGACAGCGTCGGGTAAAAAATCTACAAATGAAGCCAATGGTGTCGAACTAACATTTAATCACCGGCTTTCTCAAATCGAAATTCAAGCCAAAACCGACAACGACGCTTATACGTTTGAGGTAACCGGTATTAAGATTGGTAAACCTGTATCCAAAGCTTCTTATGATTTTGATACAAACGTATGGACTCCGTCAACTGACCGTGCCATCTATCAGGACACTTACACCACCCCTATTACATTGGGTTCGGAGGCTGTCAGCGTGATGGGTCAAGGTGGAAATGCGATTCTAATTCCACAGCAGCTCACCGCTTGGGATCCTGAAAACGATGCGGCAAACGCCAACTCTGGAGCATATCTGGCACTTAAACTTCGTATTGCCACAAAAGCGACCGATGTTGAGGTATATCCCTTCCCCTCAAATCCTGATAACGACTGGGCTGCAATTCCTATCGATACCGACTGGGAAGCAGGTAAAAAATATGTCTACACTCTCGATCTTACTCATGGCGGCGGTTATGTTGATCCTGAAGATCCGGGTCACGGAACGCCGGTTTTGGGTGGTCCTATCAAATTTACCGTAAATGTGGTCGACTGGACCGAGGCTGATTCGACCGTCGATATGACAACAAAATAAGCTTCTGATATTTATCAGATTGTAATTAAAAAATATACGACATGCATTCATCTGACTTCAAATACTTACAAAAAAGTGTAATGGGCTGCTTGCTCACAGGCTCCGTCGTGATGATATTCACGGGATGTGATGACAATACTTTTGACCGAGAAGTCAACACCGACAAGACAATACGTTTTGAGGTGAAGACCGACAATTCGGGCCAATGGCTATCGCGCACTTCATCATCCGACGGTATAATTAACACCCTTAGCAGTCTCTCATTGAAGTCAGATGATCAAATACTTTATCTCGTTCCCGAGATTCAAGAAGGCATAGCGCAATCGAAATCAAAGGTTGCCTCGCGTGGCACGCTGACCACCGGTGACGATATTGAATCTATCGGTGTCTTTGCCGCTTATAGATCAAACGGACAGGAACTCTCTCAGCTATCACCCGACTATATGTATAATGTCAAGGTGACCGCCGATAACAACTGGATACCGACGACCGAGTACCTTTGGCCCGGATCGGGAGAATTGCATATAACAGCTTATTCTCCTTTTACAGCCACACCCGGTAGTGACGGAATCACGACACTCCCCTCACCCGATACAAAAGGAAATCTATTACTCCATTATATCGTGCCAGACTCGGTCTCTAATCAGTTTGACCTTATGTCGGCAACTCCGGTCAATGCATCGGCGTCACCATGTGAGCTCAAATTCAAACATATGCTGTCGGCTATAAAGTTTGAGACCGGAAGCGAAATGTATCCCGTCACAATTGAGAAAATCGAGATATCGGGGGTTGCCAATGAAGGTACGCTCGATATTGAAACAGCTCAGTGGAGTGAAGTTGAAGGTAATGTATCCTACTCGGTGATGCCTGAAAAAGAGTTGACAGCTGCTGACGGAAGCCATTATGTTACTCCCGACACCCCTATCACCGATGAGGACATGACTTTTATAGTGATGCCACAGACACTTCCCGACGGTGCTACATTGTCCGTAACAATCAACAATCAGGGAACTGAATCAACTTTCACAACATCTCTTGCCGGGATTACATGGGTTGCAGGTACCACTGTAATATACCATCTGTCTATAAATCCGGCCAAAGAGACTCTGTTTCTTGATGTCGTCGGAGACTTCCAGACAAAATATACCGGACAAACTATCGGATTCTCGGTAAAGAGTAATTACAATAACGGAGCAGACTCGATTCCCGTCAAATGGATTGCCGAGTTTGTCGATGATTCAGGTAATGTAATTGACCGACCCGCCTGGGTAACCGACCTGACAATGACCGGGGATGGTGATACCGAAGGTAAAGCAGTTACCCAGATGCAGGATTTTGTCTTTGACCAAATCAGTAAGGAATCGCAGGCACTTCAGGATGCAAGCGACATCAATGCCACAAGTGGCTATACCCCCTACAATCTTTCATCATCAACCGGTGGACCATCGGTTGAGAACACGGCAAACTGTTATATCATCAATGCCCCGGGTACCTATTCGCTTCCGTTGGTTTATGGTAACGCTATTAGCGGAGGAAGCACCAATTCAGGTGCATATACGGTCTCGAGTAATGCAAGATACATGTTGACGACGTTCCTCAATAGTCTCAACCAACCAATTACCGACCCTTACATCTATAACAATTCGGGTTGTGAACCCGACAATGCCTATATGGTTTGGGAAGACCGGCTCAATCTTGTCCGCAATATAAAATTGTCCGATGATAAGAAGACAATTACATTTGACGTTCCTCACAGTTCAATAAGACAGGGAAACGCTATGATTGCTGTCCGAGACAAGGATTTGAATATATTATGGAGCTGGCACATTTGGGTTACCGACTATAAGCCCGACGATAATCTCGTTAAAATTGACACGGGCACTTCCACGTCGTATATTTTCCACCGTAACGTGGGAGAAATCTTTGGTGATGATATTACCAATTTTCAGGCGTGTAGTGTCAAAATACGCTTTACCCAGACCGATGTGCCCGACGGCATGCAACCGCTAACCAAGACTGTAGAGCTCAATCAGTCGGGAACTGTGATAAAAACTGAAGATTGTTTCACCTACTATCAATGGGGACGAAAAGACCCGATTATGGCCAATGTCACACAATGGTATGATGATGACAATCAAGAAATAACATCGCTGCCTACAAAAAGTATATCAACCGATCTGCCGGCCGGTGAACCTCTTCTTGTCGAGTATATACGCACGCCAATGACATTCTGGACCGCCAATCATGCCTACACATTCCTATATGTCAATTTGTGGAACATCAACAATTCACGAACCGAGTCGACTAAAACTATCTATGACCCCTCACCCGCCGGTTATAAAGTTCCTCTCGGTACAGAACTCGACTATCTGTTGCAAAACAACACATTTACCTACGTTCCAACAACTACCGAAACCCAAAAGGAAGGTATATATATTACGGTTTCGGACAACGACAAAATATACCTGCCGCTACTCGGATATCGTTCGGGAACTACCGCCCTCGAATCGGGCAAAGGTATTCTTTCGGAATGTTGGTATTCAAGCTCAGCAACCAACAGGATAGAAGCCTATAATATGGTTGTTCAAATCTTAAATGGAACTATAATAAAAAATCGAACAACAAACCCACGTACTCACGCGCTTGGAGTACGTCCGGTCAAAGAATAAGATATAACATAGTGGATTTTTGTCAAAGAGCCCTGCTTTCAGTCATGATGGTAGGGCTCGCCTCTTAATATGGTCATGGCTCTGTAGAGTTGCTCAACAAAAAACAATCGTACCATTTCATGTGGAAAAGTCATCTTGGACAACGACATCATTCCGTCGGCACGTCTATACACATCTTCCGAAAATCCGTAAGGGCCACCGACAACAAAAAATATATTTCGTGCCTGTACCGAAACCTTTTTATCGACAAAAGCTGCAAACTCACGCGATGTCATCTCACGACCACGCTCGTCAAGAAGGATAACAGTATCAGGTCGCTCTATTTCCTTTAATAACAACTCACCCTCGGCTATTTTTTGTTTGACGGGGTCAAATGCTTTTCCCTTCTTGATGTCGGGAATAACTTTAATTTCAAATGGGAGATAGTGTGTTATGCGGCGGGCATATTTCTCAATTTCACCGGCAAGTGCCTCAGTCGAGGTCTTGCCCACTACCATTAAGATTATCTTCATAGGCTTCGGTTGCAGTTTGTTTTGATTTCTTGTTTTTCTCACTCAGCCAGCTTTTGCCAAACAGACGTATCAGGAATATGGAACCTCGGAATATAAGCTCGACACACATAGCTATCCACACTCCTTTCAGTCCAATCTTTGGGGCGAGGATAGCTGCCGTCGGAACTCTCACGAGCCATATACTTGAAAAATTCATGCATGCCGGCACGAGTGTATCGCCTGCCCCTATAAAAACTCCATAAGACACAATTGCGGCTGCAAACATAGGTTCGGCCCACGCCTCTATGCGTAGAATCTCGGCGCCCAAAAAACTTATTTCTTTAACAGGACTCATCATTTCCATCATAAAGTCGGCTCCTAACCACATCAGCAGTCCCATAGCCGACATCACGATCATACCCGACGCCACAGCCACATATCCAAAATGACGGGCGAGACGCTTGCGATTCGCGCCATAGCTCTGACCCACCAGTGTGGTAGCAGCATCACTGATACCATATCCAGGCATATAACAAAGACTTTCGGCCGTCACTGCAAACGCATTGGCTGCGATAGCTACAACCCCGAGCGGCGCAACAATAATTGTCACCACTATTTGCGCTCCGCAAATAACAGCATGAGCTAATGTCATCGGAGCCGATATTTTAAGAGCTTTCTTTATAACGTTAGGCTGGAGCCTGAAACTGCCCTCAGTACCTTTCAATGCAATTCCGGGCTCTTTTACAACAAGAAAATAAAACATCAGCGATGCCGTGATAAGTTCAGCGGCAACTGTGCCGAGAGCAGCACCGGCGATACCCAACCCGGCTCCGGGGACCGACATCGAAAAACCGGATATATCAATCACTCTTTCAGGAAAAATCAGGAAAAAATTAAAACAGACATCAAGCAACGCCATCAATAAGCTGAGTATGCTCGGTATCTTCATATTTCCCGCACATCTCAACATGCCACCACACAAAAAACTGATTGTCAAACCCGGAAGCGCAGCTACAAATATAACAAAATATACCGAGGCCATGTGACAGATGTTTTCACTACCACCAAGCCAGTATGGTAACTTAAAACTGATAGCAATGCCAATCAGTGCAATTATTGTGCTGAAAATAAGCATTCCTACAAACGATTGTCTCAGAACCGACCGGGCCGATTCGTAATCTTTTGCCCCGATTTTATGCGCGACCTGAACCGTAAAGCCTACAGTCATTGCCGAGCATACACCCCAAAACAGCCACTGACTTGTCGATACAAGCCCGATTGCAGCCGACGGCTCTGCCCCCAGACGACCAACCATTGCTGCATCTATATACTGCATCAAAATGCTTGACAATTGAGCAAGGATTGCCGGCATTGACAATTTAGCCGTCAGTTCTATCAACTGACGACGGCTTATCTCCTCATTATTCTGGATTTGACTGATATGGGCCATTGCTGAAATTTTGTGCAAAATTACTCATTATTTTTGTGACCGCCTATCTACACCCTTTACAAAATGGACCAATAAAAATTATTCTCAAATTTTTTTTGAGATTCATGAACTTTTTAGACCAACCCGATGTTATTATATCAGAAAGTCAAACAAAAAGACTTTACATTGCAAAATGTGATAATGATTGGTTTATTTAAGGTATTGAAAAAAGGATTGTCGTGATGACAATCCTTTTTTCTTGTCCCTACAAAAAGTCCTGCCATTAAAGCCTTCAAAAATGGTATCTCTGAATTATTCCGTGACGATCATAATCTCATTTTTTTTAATTACACTAAAACTATAATTTATTTTAAGTAACTTTGCAG
>JAIDNJ010000092.1 GCA_029063895.1 Muribaculaceae bacterium
GGTTTATGTAAGTAAACTATGTAGTCTTCTCCTATTGTGCTTTTCTTCAGCTATTATTAATTCATAGCCGGACTTCCATATCTCACGGATTTTTTCGTAAATTTGCAGTCTGAAACCCAACAAATCAGTATGATAGCTAAAGAAGAGGTATTGGACTTGTTGAAGTCCACAGAATCATATCGAGTGGAACGCACCACGAGTACAGGCAACATGGACAAGTTCTGTGAGGCCATTTGTGCGTTTGCCAATGATATGCCTGCATCCAGAAAGAATGGCTATCTGATTATCGGAGCATACGATAACGGCACAATCGCCGGAATGAAAGTGGATGATGCTCTGTTGAAATAGATTGCAGGAATACGTTCAGACGGTAATATTCTTCCCTTACCAGCAATGTCCGTTGAACGGTTCTCATATCCCGAAGGTGATTTGTTGGTTGCTGAGGTACGTCCGTCTGATTTGCCACCTGTCCGCCATCGTGGCAGAGTGTTCATCCGTATTGGACCAAGACGAGACATTGCTACAGAAGCAGAGGAAAGAATACTCGCTGAACGTCGTTGCTCCTTCATGGCAACCTTTGATGCCACGCCATGCCTCAGTGCCAAACTGGAGGATTTAGATCTCGAATACATCAAGACCAAATATCTCCCGATGGCATTTGAGGAGGAGACTCTTGAGAACGACAAGCGCGACATAAAGGAGCAACTTGCCTCAATATACCTATACGATCGGGACAATGATTGCCCTACATATGCTGGAATAATCCTGTTCGGCAAGAATCCCAAGTATTTTCTTCTTGGTGATTATGTGCAGTTCATACGTTTTGCGGAACTACCATCCGTATGGCACATATCCCTCGGTGCAGATGTGGCTTTCATCTCCATAATAAAGGTCAATGAGACTGTCTTTTTCCTGTTGTGCGAGTTCTTGGAGCTTCTCGGTCTTGTAAGCATAGAGCTGCGGCGAGGGTTTCCCCTTTGGACGCTTCCTTATACGTCTATATCCCGCGCCCGGTTGTCGAAATATTAGTGGAAAGCTTCATGATACGGACAAAGGATACTATTGGATGTCGATACCGGCCAATAAAGGATGTGGAAACCGAATGGATATCACCGCCAATGGTATACGCGTTGCTCCAAATTATTCACGAGCTTCACGATTTACCGGAGCATCGATCCGCTGCGTAAGAGAGTAAACCCGATTGAAAATTGGTTATTGCGTCCTGCAAGTCCCGATGTAATTAAAAAATTGGTCGAAGACCAATAACAAACTTAAACCCCATCATGGAGCGTCAGCGACTTGGTGGGGTTTATGCAACATTATCTAATGGACATCTTCGGAGATGATGAACCGATGCAGGCCGTTGCCCGAATAGGACGTGATATATCACAACCCTACAAACCAGCTATGATTCAGCCTCTTAAGGCATGACAGCCTCCCCACAATGGAACGGTAACGCCTTGGAGGGAACTAACTACATGACAATGATTCATTCTCATGGTCACACGGGACTAAACATTAGTGTCATAATCGATGTTATACCGGTAGATTAACCAAAATTCCAAAAATTATGATTTCGATACTCTATGCCCATCCCTATGACAAAAGTTTTAACCACGCCGTCCTTGACACAGTAAAAAACAGCCTCGATCAGCAAGAAAAGGAATACTGCGTGTTTGACCTCTATGCCGACGGTTTCAATCCGGCGCTTGAGGCTGCGAGTCTCAGGCTTTACAGCCGAGGGGAAACAGCTGACCCACTGGCCGCTAAATATCTTGATGTGTTGCTCAAAAGCGATGAATTCATTATGATTTTCCCTATTTGGTGGGCTACGATACCCGCAATTGTCAAGGGATTTTTTGACAAAGTCATGCTCAGCGGTCAAGCCTATCAGTATTCGGAATCGGGTGAACTTATCCCGAACAAAATCGATATAAGCCGCACGATTATGTTCACCACTTCACAGTCGGCGACCGAACGTTTCGAGCCATTTTTCAAGGAATATTTCAACAAATTTGTGCTCGAAACCGTGGGTATGAAAAATCTTGAATGGTACAACTGCCCGCAAACGGCCCATGGCCCTGCTGAAAACCGAGAAGCGTTTCTCGCGCTTGTCAAACAAAAAATATAATCCAATATAATAAAAGATGGTGTGCCGGTTTTGACACACCATCTTTGCTATTGTTTAAGGTATTAATGGTAACTTTAGGATAACTAAGATTTTACAATATTAATCGGGAGATTTTCCCATGCGAAATATAATGCAAAGTTAGTCATTTTCCATGATTGGAAAAAACGGTTGCACAAAAAAATTGGAACCTGATAAACTTTTACCACTATCGCGGGTCTTAATATAAAACCTCATAAATCCAACCTTGCAGGGAGATATAACAAACTCCAATTATTAAATCAACGAAAACGAAATCAAATGAAACGAACCATCACAATGATGCTTGTCGCAGTGGCAACATCGATGTCGGCACTTGTTTTTGCCGGCACCCCAATCAATCAGTCGGAACTCCCCAAAGCTGCTTCGGCATTCCTGTCTAAATACTTTGCCGGTGATAATATCAGAAAGGCCGAGAAGGATCAGAATCGACGTGGGTATGAATATGAAGTTGACCTCATGAGCGGTGCCGAAGTAAATTTTTTTGACAACGGCGACTGGAAAGAGGTTGAGGCTGCCCGAGGGAATGCCGTGCCTAAAGCGATTGTGCCGACGGCGATTACCAAACATGTATCAAAAAACTACAAAGGACAGAGCATAGTAAAAATCGAGCGCAAACGCGGCGGTTTCAAAGTGAAACTGTCAAACGGATCGGAGCTTAAACTCGACAAAGACGCAAAACCGCTTACTAACTCGTCAACCCGAAAGGGACAGCGTTCGAGCCGGCGCCGCTGAGTTTGCCGTGAATACTATCGGGTGACATTTATACTAAATTTCGCATATATGGGCGGTGTGTCTTAATTGATGCACCGCCTGTTTATTATATGGTGTAGGGATGTGCCTTTGGCACGCAGTGATTGATTAACAGCAATTTGCATCCACTACATATCAAAGGCATGTCTCTATAAAATTGCCAATTTCCTATTTTGACGCGCCGCCTGTTTTTTTAACCATCACCAAGCTATCACTCTTTTTGCATTGAAAATTTTGAGTTGAATCTGTTTATGACTAATTTTGTCTATGAATTTACGATGAAATTATGACCGAAACGATTGAAACCGAACGACTGATTCTGCGTCATTGGCTCGAAAGCGATGCACCGGCGCTATACCGCTATGCTTCCGAGCCACGAGTGAGCCAGATGGCTCTATGGCCGTGTCACACATCGGTCGACATGAGCCGGTATGTGATTCAAAACTACTTCATACCCAACCCGTCGACATTTGCGATAGTGCTCAAATCAACACTTGAGCCCATCGGCTGCATAGGTCTCGTTCCTCAAGGTGACGAACACCACACGCCATTACCCGGCGAGCGTGAGGTTGGCTACTGGATAGGACTCCCCCACTGGAATTCAGGATTTACCACCGAAGCTCTCCGCGCCCTGATCGCTTACTGCAGCGACTCAATGCACCTCAACTCGCTCCTGATTACCACCGATGCCCGAAACGCGGCCTCGCAACGGGTCGCCATCAAATGTGGATTCACCCAGTTTGACGAATATATACACGACGGCATCCCTTCCCAAGCCTACCGGCTAAGAATCAAGTGATTATATCTCTCCATCAATAATGGTTAAGGCCAATATCCCCAACCTGTTATTGTTGGATATCAGTTGATTTTATCTCAAATATTGAAATATTTAAGGAAATCAAACATGTTTTCGTGGAGGAACTCTGAGGCAAGTTTCTCAGACTGAACATCACATTCTCCACCCAACTTCTTAGCGAGAAACTTGCGGAAATCTTTGCCGTCAAGAGCGACCTTTTCAGGAATGGCACAACCAAGTTTTTCCTGTGCCCTTACAACTATATCTGGATTGACCGGATGCTTGAACGCTATATGATTGCTCTCAGTAATCTCAGGGATTTCAACGGTGTAAACATAATGAGTGTCAGCGTCCTTGTTAGCACCGCTGTAATGCGCCGCTGACTTGAACGAGCCTGTGAGATACACGCCATATCCAAACTTGACTTTCGCTGCTCATGTCAAAACATGTTTCAAGTCAAATTCTTTGAACAATGCTGATGAACCGTGGTAAAAGGTCGACATACAATTATATTTTGTTCTTATAAATTTTATGTAAATATATAATTTTATATTGAAAATATGCTCATTATTTTTTAATTTTTGGATAACAAAATACCGCTGAATCAAAACTATATAAAGTTATTGTAAATCTTTTGTCAATCAAAAAAAATCCTGTAAATTTGTCAAAAACTTAACACCCGCTCTGACTATGGAATTTTATCTCACACCAAACGCAACTTCATACTATCCGACCCCACTCAGCCAAACAATCTGGATAATAGACAAGAGCATTCAACATGACTTTTCTATTATATTTAGTCAATCCAATCTTGGAAATTCATATAATATAAATGAACAGCTTGATATTCCGGTCTTTTTTGTAACTGAAGAAGATCTGGGTAAAGTTATACCTGATACTGAATTTAAAATAATCGAGAGTAAAGGTGCAACTTTTAAATTACCAGAAAAAATACATATTCCCAATGAACGGCAGTTTGGTTATAAAGCAGATAAAATAGAACAGATTTTTAAAAGATGGACTGATCAAAAAGCTCTGCAAAATCCGAATAATGGGATTATGTTTAATTCGGATAATCTCAAAGAATCTTCAGACTGGCTCGGTCTATATTGTGGCTTTGGCTCACATTTGAGATGTATATTTATCAGAATTGACAAAATAATGGCGGAACCACTGCTGAATAATTCAATTGGTGTGGCAAGCGTGGTCATTCATGAGTTGGGCCACGCAATGATGGATGATCTAACGAAAAACACGCCCTTTGACCTGAAGTTCAGCCAAATTGTATTTCCGAGCATCCCCAATCTTCTTTATTATATTTTGGAAGAATCTCTCGCAAACCTCATTGCATACCGATGTATTGTAAAAAAAGTTGACAAAAGCTCTCCCTATGTAGCTAATATCATGCATTTTATGCGCTCAATACAGCCATTCCCCTACTCCCTCGGGGTTAAAATGGGCGAAGCAGAACCGACTTCGGCCATGGGAAGTATCAGCCGTGAAATTCAAGCTTATATAAGAAATTGGTATAGAGCGAAAAAAGGTGCACCTATCTGTGATGTTATCACTTGGGCAAGACTTGTTTTGGATAAACCGTCATTCACCGCCGATGACCTAAAGGAGCAATGTAAAACCTTATTTAATAAAGGCATGGATCCCAAAGGAAAAGGATCTTCAAAATATACTAAGTTCTTATAAATCTTTGATTTGGATGAAGACAAAATATATCCAGAGAAAGATACAATTGACATCGACGATACCGATAGCTCTAATGTAATCGAATCAAACCGGGACGAGTCTGACTCAGTACTCCAATTCTACAATGACGTAGCATTTGTCGAGGTTGACGGTAAATATGGACTGATTAATAGAGGGGGAGAATATATTATTGAACCTAAGTTTGAAGAAGTACTCCCCCAATTGGGCACAGGAGATGACCTGTATTTTGAAATGGTTGATTTTCTTGATGGTAATGCCATAGTTAAATATGACGGGAAATGGGGGCTGATTGACACATCAGGAGAATGGCTGGCTAATCCCGTCTACGATAGAATCGGTCAATTTTTCAATGGATTTGCCAACGTCTATAAGAACGGGACAGGTTTTATAGATAAAAACGGAAACGAAGTAATTAAACCTACCCACGATTTGTCGTGGGACTATCCACATTATCTTGTGGTTTATGAACCAATTTATAAAAAGTATGGTGTCATATACACCGATGGCGAGTGGGTTATAAAACCTGAAATACCGCGAGAAATAATTCCTATCAAGAAAATTTGAGTCCAAGTAGATAATAAGTGGGGTTATATCTCACTCGAGGGAGATGGACATTGGATTGCCGAGCCAAGATTCATTCAAATATTTTATCATTTTGACGGTCTTGACCGAGTTCAGTTTGAAAACGGGAAATGGGGCTGGATCAACGAAAATGGGAAATGGATAATTGATCCAATATTTGATGAAGCCGAACCATTCACAACCGACGGAACCGCTAAAGTAAAAATTGATGGTAAATCAAGAATCATTAATCTTCATGGGAAATATGTAGATAAATTTGATTGAAATATTTTAGGAAATATAGTGATCATAGCATGAAGTCCAATCATAAAAAGATTGCGAAGACCTTTTGCAAAGTTTTACTTGCACTAACAAGCGTTGTACTGCTTGTGTTTGTCGGATTGATAGTTTATTTCAAATGGTTCTATTCATCGACCGGTATAGATGCAAAAAGTTACTATATAAAATCTTTGCCATTGGCAAATGACCGTTTTTCAGAAGATTTTAACGAGATAGCGACCATTGTAAAAGATAATTATTCGCTCGCCCAATCTAAGCATTTAAATCTGGATTCTCTATGTGATTCATATATCGCACGAGTAAAGGATATAACTTCTCCAAAAGAATACGGCGAGATGCTTGAGGAATTTTTTGCTTCTCTTCAGGTCGGACATTCCTATATATACCTCAAGTCTTATTGTACGGGAACTTTCCCGACAGTTATCAACGACTCTATTTTATCAGCAAGCCTAACAATATTATGACCATAGCCGGATTTCGTGATAAAGATAGAGTCATAGCAGTCAACGGTGAACCAGTCGTTGATTGGATGGACCGTAATGAAAATATGTATCAGCTTCAACGGCCCTTAATCGCAGGATATCTACCGCTGCCAATATTTTCAGGAGTCTTTCTGATACAACACGCAACTATACCGTATGTCGTGGAAATGATACCATAGAAATCCGGTTGTCTTTACTTACCAATGATTCTCTCCCTTCATCCGATTTAGCTAAGACATGCAGTAAAGTTTTTAACGATAGTATTGGCTATATAGCTATCAATACAATGATGGATGGCGTCATTGAAAGTTTTGTATCTGACTTCAAGAAAGTTAGCGATCTCCCATATCTTATCATCAATGGACGCAGCAACGAAGGTGGCAATAGTGGAAATGGACGGGAATTGTGCCGATACTTCATTCGTAAAAATCAGCCTCATTATATTGATAACAAGGAGATGTCACCAGTTGACAACTCCTATAAAGGTAAGATAGTTTTACTCACAAGCCCTATAACCTTTTCAGCTGCCGAGAGCTTTGTTATAGATATGAAAGAAAACGGTAACACAGTGTTGATTGGAGAACCGACAGCCGGAGATACAGGGAATAAACCTCGAACATTTAAGACTTCCAATGGTATCTGTTTCCGTATTCCGACAGCATCACCGTCGGTTTCCCCTAAAGGGTTTCCGTTAGAAGGGATAGGAATTAAACCCAATTATTTTGTTAGTCAAACAGTTTCCGATTTCATCAACAACAAAGATACCCAGCTTGAATTTGCAAAGCAGTACTTGACCACAAAATATAAATAAACAGCCAAGCCGAAAAGTATGTGCAAGAGATTGGAGATAATTTCCGTCGACGTGCCACAAACACATCGGCGGCGGCATTTAACTCCAAGGTAAAGATCTTCCGCTCGTAAATGAGAGGCGTGCGTGACCGCTATTTCTTCATCTTCCGCCTCGTCAAACTGTACACTTGAATTTTAACATTTCACCTACGACCATTGAAACAAACGTACTTTCGGCTTGGGCCCCCCAAATGACCAAATTTGGGAATTGTATAAAAAGAGAGTGAGATAACTATTGGATTTTAATGAATTATCTTGTTTTATTTGTGCCCAGAACAGGAGCACGAATATTGGATTATATTGAACTGCACTTAAATTTTACCGATTTTGAATTTACTTGCCAATTCTTTAATAATAAGCAATTTACAATTATAATAAATCCAATTGAATTTTACTGAAATTCATCTCAATTTAGTTGAATTCAATCTTGGTTGACACGGCGTTGACACGAGGCCATTGCCCATGTCAACGGTTTTGATTAACTTTGCGTTATAAATTAAAACTGCTCTCCTATGGCAACTCTTACACGCAATATTACTAAAGGTACTAACCCGATGGGCAAAGCGGAGATTCTTCTTCGCCTGTCCGTGTCGCGCAATCTTGTTGTGCGCCTGAAAACCGGACTGTGGATAGATCCGGCCAGATTTGACAAGGGTACATTCTCCCTTCCTAAAGACGCGACGGCAAGAGCCGAGATTCGCGCTATTGAGGATAAACTCATCGACATCGAAAGATTTTTAATCAATCTTTGTGAAAAGACTGCACCGGATATTCTGACTAAGGATTTTCTATTGGCACAATATGACCTGTTTCTTCATCCGGTTCCGGAAAAGAAGAAACGCACTCCTCGCGAGCCAAATTTCTTCGAGACATTTGAAGATTACATTGAGAAGAAGAATATATCCGAATGGCGAATAAAGCATCTGCGGGTATTGAAACGTGCGCTTATGCGATACGAATTGTACGTCCGCGCCAATGGTCGCTCTCGTTATAAAATCAAGCTCGATGAATTTACGGTTGAAGATGTCAACGGCTTTGAGAAATTTCTCAGGTCTGAACATAAGATAAGTGAGAAATATCCGGAAATCTATCAGGTTGTTCCGGCTGATACCCATACCACACGTAAGAAACCGAAACCTCAACCCAAAGGGGATAACACCATCATCGGGCTATTCGGACTGATGAGGGCGTTCTATCGGTGGTGTCGTGAGCAAGAACTTACCACCAACGATCCGTTTGCCAAATACAATGGCAAGACTACCGAGGTTTATGGCACTCCATACTATATCACAATCGAAGAACGAGACCGTATTGCCGACTTTGATATGTCTGCAAATCCGGCATTGGAAATTCAACGTGATATTTTCATCTTTCAGTGCCTGATCGGATGCCGAGTTTCTGACCTAATGGCGATGACTCCGGCAAGCATCATCAACGATGCCATTGAATATATGCCACAAAAGACTAAAGGAGAACGTCCGCAAGTGGTAAGAGTGCCACTGAATAACCGCGCCAAAGCATTGGTTGAGAAATATGCCGGACGCGATGATCTAAACGGCAAACTCTTCCCTTTCATCAGCTCTCAGAAATACAATGTAGCGATAAAGCGCATTTTTACCCTCTGTGGCGTAACCCGAATGGTTACGGTGCTCAATCCGACAACGAGAGAAGAAGAAAAACGACCTCTGAATGAAATCGCCAGCAGCCATCTTGCCCGACG
>JAIDNJ010000093.1 GCA_029063895.1 Muribaculaceae bacterium
CATGTGGACCGGTGCTAAAGAGATGAATCGCGACAACATCACCAATGCAGCTTTCCTGCGCACCGATATTGAACTTCTCCAGGCTTTTTTTGAGCCGGGAGAAGTTTCTGAAATCTGGATAACATTTCCCGACCCTCAGATGAAAAAGGAGCGCAAGCGTCTCACCTCCACCCGCTTTCTTGAGCTATACAAAAATGTCATGAATGACAATGGTATTGTCCACCTGAAGACCGACAGTCCGTTTCTATACACTTATACACGACTGCTGGCCGAGCACAATCACGTCACTCCTATCCACTCGACCGATAATCTTTATGGCGAACCCGATGGTCGTTTTGATGAGATTCTCGGCATCAGAACATTTTATGAAAAACAGTGGCTCAGCCGTGGGCTCACCATAAAATACATTGCATTTCCACTACCTCACGACTTGAAACTCGAAGAGCCTCCTGTTGAAATCGAGCCCGACACCTACCGTAGTTTCTCACGCGGTGAACTTCAGTGCCCTCATTTGTGTTCTCCCAAAGTGACTCCAAAATCAACCGAATCATGAAACAGCACCTCTACCCCAAACAAATAACCGATGCCCTCGCCACAGTCCGTTACCCCGGTACCGGCAAGAATATTGTCGAGAGCGGAATGGTTGAAGATGACCTCCGTATCGACGGCAATAAGGTATCGTTTTCTCTCATCTTTGACCGTCCCACCGATCCGTTTATCAAGTCAATCGTAAAGGCGGCCGAGACGGCCATTCTCACCTATGTGGGTGAGGATGTTGACATCAAAGGCAACATTAACGTCAAAACACGTCAGACAACGGTTACTCAACCCGAACCCGAACGTCCCCTCAAAGGTGTCAAGAACATTATCGGCATTTCATCGGGGAAAGGTGGTGTGGGAAAATCGACAGTATCGTCAAATCTCGCTGTCTCACTCGCCCGACTCGGCTATAAGGTAGGTCTTCTTGACGCCGATATCTTTGGACCTTCGGTTCCCAAAATGTTTGGTGTGGAAGATGCCGAACTATATATTCATGAAGTCGACGGCCGCAACCTTATCATCCCTCACGAACGATATGGCGTCAAGCTGCTCTCTATCGGATTTCTTGTAAACCGGGATTCTGCTCAGGTTTGGCGTGGGGGTATGGCTTCGCGTGCTCTCTCTCAGCTCATCACCGATGGGGACTGGGGCGAACTCGACTATTTTCTCATCGACATGCCTCCCGGCACAAGCGACATTCACCTTACACTTGTACAGACCATAGCCATGACCGGTGCAGTTGTTGTATCTACACCTCAGGAAGTAGCTCTTGCCGACGCACGCCGAGGCATCGCAATGTTCCGCGATAAAAACATTAACGTTCCTATCCTCGGACTCGTTGAAAACATGGCATGGTTCACTCCTGAGAAACATCCCGATGAAAAATATTATATTTTTGGACAGGATGGCGGCGTCAAACTCGCCGAGGAGCTTGGGGTCCGTCTGCTCGGACAAATCCCGGTGGTGATGTCTGTCAGACAAGGGGGTGATGACGGTAAGCCTGTAGCGCTTGGCGATACAGTCACAGCACAGGCATTTCTTCATGTCGCCCGCGAACTCACCGAAGCCGTCGACCAGCGAAATAACGAACTTCCACCCACTCAGGTTGTCAAGGTAAAACATTAAACTCAACGATCATGAATCTGCTGATTATAAACGGGCCCAATCTCAATCTGGTTGGTCGTCGTGAACCGGGAATCTATGGTGACAAATCAATAGACTCATACCTTGAGTCGCTTTACCACCGATATAGTGAAATCAGTTTTGAGTATTTTCAAAGCAATCACGAAGGATCCATAATCGACAAGCTGCACGAAGTCGGGTTCAACACCGGGCTCACCGGTATTATCCTCAATGCCGGTGCCTATACCCACACATCTCTGGCCATCGCCGATGCCATTGCTGCTATCAATGTGCCTGTGGTAGAAGTCCATATTTCCAATGTACATGCGCGGGAGGAAATTCGCCACCATTCGATGATTTCACCGGTTTGTCGAGGTGTAATCGCCGGATTTGGGCTCGATAGTTATAGACTTGCTGTTGAGTCGTTTATAAAATAAAACGATGGAAAATATTCTCGACGAATATATACTGTCCCACATTTCGCCCGAACCACGGTTACTTAAACAACTGAACCGTCACACAAACGGTCAGCATCTGTATGGACGCATGTGCTCGGGACATCTTCAGGGACGCATCATCAAGATGCTCACCACTATGATTAAACCGACACGTGTACTTGAACTCGGGACCTTTACAGGCTACTCGGCTCTTTGCTTTGCCGAGGGAATGGACGGAGGCCATATCGACACGGTTGAAATCGACGACGAAATTGTCGAGGTTGCTAGGGAGTGGATTGACAAATCGCCGTTCAGTGACATTATAGACATTCATACCGGCGACGCTCTTGAAATTATTCCGACACTTGACGATGGATATGACCTCGTATTTATTGATGCCAACAAACGTATATATTCCGAGTATCTCGAAGCAGTATATCCCAAAATTAAACCAGGCGGATATATCATGGCCGACAATACTTTATGGGATGGTAAAGTCTCTGACTCCGACGCCAATGATGCTCAGACAAAGGGCATCAAACAATTCAATGACGCCGTTTCGCGCGACCCTCGGTTTGAAACCGTTATATTACCATTGCGCGACGGTCTCACCATAATGAGAAAACTATGATCAAGAATTTACTCTTTGACCTTGGAGGGGTCATAATGGATATCAAGCGTGAAAATGCTGTGAAATCCTTGACCGACATCGGCATTAAAAACGCCGATGAACTTCTTGGTATATATGCCCAGAAAGGACCTTTTCTGCTACTTGAAGAAGGATTGATATCGCCCGACAAATTCAGAAACGAACTCCGTGCCCATGCCGGAAAGGAGATAACCGATACTGACATCGACAACGCCTTCTGTGATTTCCTGACAGGTATTCCAACTCACCGCCTTAACGCTCTTGAGCGACTTAAAAAAGAGGGATTCAACATATATATGCTCTCCAATACCAACCCCATCATGTGGGATTCCCGGATTGCCTCTGAATTTTGTAAGGACGGTTTTGACATGAATCACTATTTTGACGGCACCGTCACCTCTTTTGAAGCCAAAGTATGCAAGCCCGACAAAGCCATATTTGACTTCGCTTGTAAAAAACTCGGAATCACTCCATCCGAGACTCTATTTCTCGACGACTCTCAAGTCAATGTTGACGCTGCCCGTCAACTCGGATTTCATGCCGAAGTTGTCTCTCCCGACTCTGAATTTGAGGATATTATTCATCGTTTTATTAATTCAAACTGATTGTTATGGGTGGTACATTGGCAACAGTAGGCATGTTTGACGGACTCCACTCGGGTCATCGGTTCCTTCTTGACTTCATTTGCCGTGAAGCAAAAGCCGAGGGACTATTGACCACAGTAGTTACATTTGCCAACCATCCGCTCTCGGTTGTACGTCCCCACGATACCCCGCGACTGCTGTCATCCCCCGATGAAAAAAAACAGCTGCTCACTGGCGCGGGAATCGACAATGTTGTCATGCTCAAGTTCACGCCGGAACTGCGCAACATGACAGCTCGCCAATTTATCGAGATGCTTCGTGACAATTATGGCATCACCCACCTTGCTATGGGTTTCAATAATAGCTTTGGCAACGACCGTTCCCTCACTTTTGACGACTTCCATAGAATAGGACAGGAAGCCGGCGTCAAAATTATTGCCATGCCCGAGTATCGCGACCACGGGCACAGGGTGAGCTCCTCAGTTGTGAGACGCCTTGTATCGGCCGGCGACATCAATTCGGTCACGACTATGCTCGGTCGCCGGTATTCACTTACAGGTGAAGTTGTACACGGTCGTCGCGTCGGTCACACTATAGGATTCCCGACAGCCAACATAAATCCATCATTCCCCCTAAAAATTATCCCTGCAAACGGCGTCTATACCGCTATCACCAATATTGACGGTAAAACCTATCGCGCAATGGTGAATATCGGGATGCGCCCAACATTTGAATCCGAAACGCCGTCCATGTCAATTGAGGCCCACATCGACGGCCTTGACCGCGAACTCTACGGCTCGACAATAACACTTGAATTTACAAGCCGTCTACGCAACGAAATGAAATTCAACTCGGTAGACGAGCTTAAATCTCAACTCTCAGTCGATCTCAAGGCCCTTCGGGCTATACCTTTCTGAATCATCTGACTTTATCTTTAAAACAGATTTCTATTTTTCGAGAATATTGTGTAAATTTGCAGTTGTATAACGAAATTATTAATCTGTGGATTACCAAACGAAAAAAATAGCCCTGCTTGGCTCTACCGGTTCAATAGGGCGACAGGCCCTTGAAGTAATAAGACAATATCCCGAGCGATTCAAAGCCGAGATATTGATTGCCGGGCAAAATGTAGACACTCTCATCGCCCAGGCTGCCGAATTCCGACCCAAAATGGCCATCATAGCCAACCCTGACCACTATAACAGGATCAAAGAATCTCTTGAACCACTTGGGATAAAAACAGCCGCCGGTGAAAAAGCTATCACCGATGCAATGTCGCTTGACTATTTTGACACGCTCCTCAACGCCACTGTCGGATACAGCGGTCTTGCACCAACACTTGCGGCAATCTCCAATCATAAAAAAATCTCGTTGGCCAATAAAGAAACTCTTGTTGTGGCCGGTGAGATTGTCACTGAAGCAGCCCGACGCAACAACATCAATATAATGCCTGTCGACTCCGAACACTCGGCAATATATCAATGTCTCGTCGGTGAAGATAAAAATACGGTCTCCGAGCTTATCGTTACAGCATCGGGTGGACCCTTCCGTACCTTCACACCTAAACAAATTGCCGCTGCAACCGTCAAAGACGCCCTTAATCATCCCAACTGGTCTATGGGTTCCAAAATAACGATTGATTCGGCCACCATGCTCAATAAATCGTTTGAAATAATAGAGGCTCGATGGTTGTTTGACATTCCCGGCAATCGCATATCGGCAATCGTTCACCCTCAGTCGATTATTCACTCAATGGTACGCTTTCACGATGGTGCG
This sequence comes from Muribaculaceae bacterium, assembly GCA_029063895.1. Taxonomy (GTDB): domain Bacteria; phylum Bacteroidota; class Bacteroidia; order Bacteroidales; family Muribaculaceae; genus CAJUPY01. The sequence goes on from JAIDNJ010000093.1 coordinate 5,109, forward strand.
GTCAAGGCCCAGCTCGGTGTTCCCGACATGAAACTGCCCATCCGATATGCCATGGGTGAAGAGACACGGCTTTTAACCAACGACGAGCCGCTCGATTTCAAAAAAATTACAAATCTAACCTTCGAGACACCCGATGCCGAACGTTTCCCTTGCGTCACACTCGGTCATTATGCCCTTGAACGTGGAGGAACTGCCGCATGTACCATCAATGCATCCAATGAAATTGCGGTTGCAGCCTTCCTTAAAAACCTGATATCGTTCAACGATATTTACACTACAATCATGTCGACTCTCGAAGCCACCACTTTTATCGAGGCCCCCGACTACGATGACTATGTAGCGGTCAACGACGAAGCCAGACGCCGTGCATCCGAATATATTCTCTCTATCAATAAATAAACCTTCAACCAAGTCAATATGGAATCAATCCTGATAAAAGGAGCGCAGCTCATTCTCGCTCTAAGTCTTCTGGTCGTCATTCATGAATTCGGGCACTATCTTTTTGCCCGAATATTTGGAATCAGAGCCGATCGGTTTTATCTCTTTTTCAATCCTAAATTCTCGCTCGTAACCTATGAACCGCTTTCACGTAAGTGGAGTTTTTTCAAACGCAACACTACCGAAGATGAGGACCTCGAACGAGCCAAACTTGTAAAAAAACGATTTGAAGAAACCGGTAAAGCATCATGGCGTGACACACTCTATGGCATTGGCTGGATTCCGTTAGGCGGATATGTTTCAATCGGTGGCATGATTGACGAATCTATGGATAAAAAACAGATGGAAGAACCGGTCCATCCAACCGATTTCAGATCAAAGCCGGCATGGCAACGTTTTTTTGTGATGTTTGGCGGGGTGCTTTTCAACTTCCTCCTTGCAATCATAATTTATGCCGGTATAGCCATCCACTGGGGCGACTCCTATGTTTCTTATGACAAAGCCTATGCCGGTATGGATTTCTGTGAACTCGGTCTTGAGGCCGGATTCCAAAACGGCGACATTCTCCTGGCCGCCGACGGCAACAAAATCGATGCCGCCAACTTCAACCTGTTCAAGACTCTTGAAGCCGGCACAATTACGGTGCTTCGTAATGGTCAGGATACTGTCAACATCGCTCTTCCTCAAGATTTTATTCTCAAGCTTAATGATGCCGGAGTCAAGCAGTTCATGGCATTTAGACTACCGGTTGTCATCAAAGAGACAATTTTAAATCAACCTGCCCAAAAAGCAGGACTCATGTCCGGCGACCACATCATTGCCGTTGACTCTATCGATACTCCATCTTACACTGAATTTGCGCCCGCACTGGTTGCCGCAGCCAATCGTGAAGTTACTCTCAAAATTGAACGCGACGGTAAAATCATAGATGTAACCGCCACACCCGATGCCGATGGTAAACTCGGGTTCATGCTTACACCGCTTCAGGAAATTTATCCTGTCGAGACCGTCAACTATTCATTTTTTGCCGCCGTGCCCAAAGGCATCAAAGACGGGACAAATCAGCTTGTAACCTATGTTGGATCGCTCAAATACCTGTTTACCAAATCGGGAGCCCAGTCGGTGGGCGGTTTCGGTTCTATAGGTGCCCTGTTCCCCGAGAAATGGAGCTGGTTCTCGTTCTGGCAAATCACCGCATTCCTGTCGGTTATCCTCGCTTTCATGAATGTGCTCCCCATTCCGGCCCTTGACGGCGGTCACATAGTTTTTGTTCTATACGAAATGGCCACCGGACGCAAACCGTCAGACAAAGTTTTGGAATACAGCCAGATGATTGGTCTTGCATTCCTCGTTCTGTTGCTGCTTTATGCCAACGCAAACGACATTTACCGCTTCTTCATCAAGTAAATAACACGCCAACAATGGAAAACAAATATCCACTCATATCGCTTAAACGCGGCAAAGAAGAGTCGCTCGACCGCTTTCATCCATGGGTCTTTTCAGGAGCTATCAACCATATTCCCGAAGGAATCGAAGAGGGTGACATCGTTACCGTAACCGCTCACGACGGACGCATAATCGGGTCCGGTCATTTTCAAATAGGCAGTATTGCCGTCCGTATGCTCGACTTTAACAACGGCACTATTGACCGTAACTTCTTTTTCAATCGACTGTGTCAGGCACTCGCCCTGCGCCGTTGTCTCGGTCTTGACCGTCCCGATAACAATGCATATCGTCTCGTTCATGGCGAGGGAGATTTCCTTCCGGGTCTTGTAGTCGATATCTACGGAGCCACCGCCGTGGTCCAGGCCCACTCACCAGGCATGCACTATGCACGCCACATCATAGCCGATGCTCTCGTCTCGCTCCCCGATGCCAACATCAAGAACGTCTACTACAAATCGGAAACGACACTCCCCTACAAAGCCCGTCTTGACCCCGTCAATGACTATATTATAGGCAGCTATGAAACCGACATAGCAATCGAAAACGGGCTGAAATTTCATGTTGACTGGCTTAAGGGACAAAAAACAGGTTTTTTTGTCGACCAACGTGACAACCGTTCTCTTCTTCAACACTATTCAAACGGCCGACGAGTTCTCAACATGTTCTGCTACACCGGTGGTTTTTCGGTCTATGCCATGCGCGGGGGCGCAGTCAAAGTTGACTCGGTCGACTCATCGGCAAAAGCTGTTTCACTTACCCGAGGCAACATCGACCTGAATTTTCCCGGAGACCAACGCCACACCGCCTATGCCGAGGATGCCTTCAAATTTCTCGAATCGATGGAACCCGACAGCTATGACCTCATTGTGCTTGACCCGCCGGCATTTGCCAAACACCGCAGTGCCCTGCGCAACGCTCTGCGCGGTTACCAACGTCTCAACACGATGGCATTCAAAAAAATCGCTCCCGGAGGGATATTGTTTACTTTCTCATGCTCTCAGGCCGTTTCAAAAGAACAGTTCCGTCTCGCCGTCTTTTCAGCTGCGGCATCGACGGGCCGCAAGGTAAGAATCCTTCACCAGCTAACTCAGCCGGCCGATCATCCTGTAAACATCTATCATCCCGAAGGTGAGTATCTTAAAGGACTTATACTTTATGTTGAGTAATACACTAAATAAGTTTCACCTGAATATAAACCTGTTTATCATGAACCACTTTAAACAGGCGGCTATATCGTTTTGTGCCGCCGCCATCTCCATCCAAGCAATGAATTCTAAAGACACCGGCAATTTCAATTATATCGTCGACAAGTTTGCCGACATTGAAGTACTCCGCTATCAGGTTCCCGGATTTGAAGAACTTACCCCTAATCAGCGTAAACTTGTCTATTATCTCACCGAGGCAGCCCTTGCCGGACGTGATATCCTTTGGGATCAGAACGGCAAATACAATCTTGAAATACGCCAACTGCTCGAAAATATATATACCCGCTACACCGGCGACCGTAATTCTGCCGATTTCAAAGCATTTGAAAAATACCTCAAGCAGGTATGGTTTGGTAACGGAATCCACCACCACTACTCAATGGACAAATTTGTTCCCGAGTTCACTCGTGAATTTTTTGATGCTCAGGTGGCTCTTTTACCGGCCGATAGTCGTCCGGCCAATCTTGATATTCTCGCCGATGTAATCTTCAATCCCGCCACTATGCCCAAGAAGGTAAATCAGGCCGAAGGCCAGGACCTCATATTGACATCGGCCAATAATCTCTATGAAGAAGGTATCACTCAAAAAGAGGTCGAAGATTATTTTGCCGCTATAAAAGACACCACCGACCTTACTCCCATATCCTATGGTCTCAACACACGAATCACCCGCGACAAATCGGGTAATCTCGTGGAACAGCCTTATAAATCGGGAGGTCTCTACGGAGCGGCCATCGACCGTATCATCCTCAATCTGGAGAAAGCCGCCCGTTATGCCGAAAACGATCATCAAAAGGAAATTATCGCTGCTCTTGTCAAATATTACCGTACCGGCAATCTCCGCGATTTTGACACCTATTCCATCCTGTGGACCGGCGATACCGAATCTCAGGTTGACTTTATCAATGGATTTATCGAATCTTATGATGACCCTCTCGGCATGACCGGAGCATGGGAGTCAATCGTCAACTTCAAGAATAACGAAGCATCCCACCGCACCGAAGTGCTTTCAAACAATGCCCAGTGGTTTGAAGACCGCTCGCCCGTTGACCCGCGTTTCCGTAAACCCGAGGTCAAAGGTGTGTCGGCCAAGGTTATCACAGCCGCTATTCTTGCCGGAGATTCATATCCCTCGACACCCATCGGTATAAATC
>JAIDNJ010000094.1 GCA_029063895.1 Muribaculaceae bacterium
TACAGCCGGCGGCCGCGTACAGCCTCGTCGCGAGGGAGAAAAACTTATTGGCATCGCGCCATTTGCCCGCCATCGCTGTAAAATATATCCGCCCGACCTGATGGAAAAAGTCGTTGACTTGCTCCTGACCAACCCGTCAAACCGAATCATTCTTTTTGGCGGAGGCGGTGACGAAGCGGCCATCCTCGGGAAATGGGCCGACAAATCGGACCGCATCACATCGCTCGCCGGAAGCAAACTCGGTTTTGATGTCGAGCTGCAGCTCATGAGCAGTCTTGACTGTATGGTGGCAATGGACTCGGCCAACATGCATCTGGCGTCGCTTGTCAACACCCCGGTTATCAGCATCTGGGGAGCGACCCATCCTCACGTAGGATTCAGGCCGTGGGGCCAGCCCGATAGCCTTATGATACAGACCGATGACCTCTGTTGCCGTCCCTGTTCGGTATTTGGCGACCGCCCGTGTATCTATGGCGATTACCGGTGCATGACAATGATCGAGCCCCAAACCATAGTCTCCAAAATCAACGAAATCACACATCACTGACAATCAATCGTTTGAATTAAAAGTAAAATTATTTTCAAGCCATTAACATTTATTTAGGAAAATAATTTTGCAGAAACGAGGATTTGCGTAACTTTGCCGATGCAGATAATCACCGACCTGAGTGAGACGTCGGCTGATTCATCGGCCATGATAAACTTAATCCTGTAATAAACGACATTATGATTATCGGTATTCCTTCCGAAATTAAAAACAATGAGAACCGCGTCGGAGCGACCCCCGCGGGAGTAAAAGAACTCGTAAAACATGGACACACAGTCTATGTTCAGAAAAACGCCGGACTCGGTAGCGGTTACAGCGACGCCGAATATGAAGCCGCCGGTGCTACCATGTTACCGACTATACAAGATGTCTATGGCATCGCCGAGATGATTATCAAGGTTAAGGAACCGATAGAACCCGAATACAAACTTATAAAAGAAGGTCAGGTGGTATTCACCTACTTCCACTTTGCAAGCGACCTGCCGCTGACCAAGGCTATGATCGAGTCAAAGGCAATCTGTATTGCCTATGAAACCGTTAAACTCCCCAACGGATCACTTCCGCTGCTCGTTCCCATGAGCGAGGTAGCCGGTCGAATGTCAATCCAGGAAGCCGCCCGTTTCCTTGAAAAGCCCCAGGGTGGCAAAGGCATGCTGATGGGTGGCGTTCCCGGTGTCCGTCCCGCCAAAGTTGTTATCCTCGGCGGCGGGGTCGTTGGTCGCAATGCAGCCAAAATCGCCCTCGGTATGGGAGCCGATGTAACCATCACCGATATATCTCTCCCCACCCTCCGCTATATCGCCGAAATCATGCCGTCAATCAAGACCCTCTACTCTTCATCTCACAACATCGAGCAAGAGCTCAAAGACGCTGATGTAGTTATCGGTTCTGTTCTCATCCCCGGCGCAAAAGCACCTCACCTCGTCACCAAAGAGATGCTCAAACTGATGAAACCCGGCACACTCCTTGTCGACGTCGCTATCGACCAGGGCGGTTGCTTCGAGACCTCTCATCCCACAACCCACAGCGAGCCGGTCTACACCGTCGACGGCATCGTTCACTATGCGGTTGCCAACATTCCCGGTGCCGTGCCCATGACATCGACACTCGCGCTCACCAACGCCACCCTCCCCTATGCGATCGCTCTTGCCGACAAAGGCTGGAAACAGGCATGTAAAGATGACAAATCACTCGCTCTCGGCGTCAATATCGTTGACGGCAAGATTGTGTTCCCCGGCGTTGCACAAGCCTTTGACATGGAATGTCACGAACTTAAACTCTAACAGTTAATTACCCGGCTTGCCCGGAATAAGATATTTTTATCCTATTATTATCGCATTTTTCTGTATGCCGCCACTGTATCCCCGTGACCGGGACGCAGTGGCGGGTTTGTTTATCCACTGTCTTTTTGTAAAAACGTGCCTTAGGCGAGTAAGAACAGATTTACGAGCAATTATGCCCTCAATGGTGATGGTATGTCAAAATAAGCAGTTAACAATTTTGTAGGGACGTGCCTTCGGCACGTAAGAACAGTAAAACACTGTTAATCAACTACTGCATATCAAAGACACGCCCCTACATCGACTAATAAAAAAGGCGCCACGTCAATTATGACACACCGCCAAAACCGACGATGTACTATTCTTTTAAACTGTCAATACATCGTAGTGGATAAACTCAGACTATATAACAAGGAAATGATAAATCTTTTGCGCATTTCAGAAAAAAAGAGTAAATTTGCAACAAAGATAAATCCATTTAATTACGCTTTTCAATACCAAATCATAAATGACTGATAATCAAAATATTACACATAAAACGGGGGGGGGTGAGACCCGCCGCCCCCTGTGTAGATTATCAGTACACGACAA
>JAIDNJ010000095.1:0-1644 GCA_029063895.1 Muribaculaceae bacterium
CTCCTTTATATGTGGCAGATTGAAGACATCATCCGCGCCAACTCTCTCGACATCGAAAAAATCAAGAAAAACGTCATAGACCGCTTCACCGACCTCACCGACGACCAGCGCCGCGAAATGACCCAATGGTACGAATCATTAATCGACATGATGCGCACCGAGGGTGTTGCCGAGAAAGGACACCTTCAACTAAACAAAAACACACTCGCTCAACTTGTCGAACTCCATCAGGCCCTCCTTCAAGACCCTCGTTTTCCCGCCTATTCAGCCGAGTTTTACAAGACTCTCCCCTACATTGTCGAGCTGCGAAGCCGTGCCGGCAATAATGCTGTCGGCGAGATAGAAACATGTTTCACAGCTCTTTACGGCATGCTCATGCTTCGTCTTCAGTCAAAAGAAATCTCACCCGAGACTCTCAACGCTGTCAACCAGATATCCCGCATGATTGCCATGCTCGCTCACCACTTCAAAGTCGACAAAGACGAAATCGAGAAAGCCGCCCTCGAGCGCGAAGGCAACTAAAGCACTATACATCAATTCTTTTGCATTTTGAATCGTAATTATGCCATCGCCCCCGGCGCTTTGCTATGCAAAGAATTATGCATTATAAATTTTTTTGACTACCTTTGTACTCGCAAAATTAAATCAATTAATAAACCGCAAATCAAAACACTATTTTGTAATCCAACATGAAAAGAATTGCATTTATTGCAGCACTCATTATCGCTGCTTTCGCTATTCAGCCCGCTTCGGCACAATTTGGCAAACTCAACAAATCTAAAATCATCTCGGCTGCCGGTAAAGCTGTCCAGGCTGCTACTCTCACCGACGAACAAATGGCCGAGTATGTCCGCGAATATGTCACCGAAACCGACAAACTCAACCCCGTTCTCCCCGACACCGACACCATCTATGTGCAGCGTGTTAAACGTCTCACCGACGGACTCACATCGGTTGAAGGTATTCCCTTGAACTTCAAAGTTTACCACGTTATTGACGTGAACGCTTTTGCTTGTCCCGACGGTTCTATCCGCATCTTCTCGTCGCTCATGGACATCATGGACGATGACGAGCTCCTCGGCGTTATCGGCCACGAAATTGGCCATATTGCCCACAAAGACTCCAAAAATGCGTTCCAGCGCGCCCTCCTCACCTCGGCACTCAAAGATGGTGTCTCTTCGGTTAACGGAACCGCTGCAGCCCTCTCGTCTTCTCAGATTTCGGCCCTCGGCGAGTCACTCATGACCGCGACATTCTCCCAGAAACAAGAACGTGCTGCCGACGATTATGGTTACGAATTCCTCAAGAGCCATGGAAAGAACCCTATCGGCATGGCCAAATCTTTCAAAAAGCTCAAACAAATGCAGGAAGAAGCCGGCGCCACCGGTAAAAAAAGCAAAGTGAACCAACTCTTTTCTTCTCACCCCGACCTTGACGAGCGCATCAAACGCATGGAAGAACGCGCCGCCAAAGACGGAATCACCGAATAATGCCCGATGGCTCGTAAACGCAAAGAATTACCTGTTTTAAATAACGTTACAATCACTGCCGTGGGGGGCCCGGGCGCCCCGGCGGACCCCCCCCCCCCCAATGTGATATTAATTACCCATGGAGCGGCCGGCCGCCACCGCCCCCACAAAAATT
>JAIDNJ010000095.1:1654-3191 GCA_029063895.1 Muribaculaceae bacterium
AATACCTTTTTTAAAAAACCTTAACAATCCCGGCCGGGGCGGCGGTGGCAAACGCTCTCGCCCGCCACGACGATATGGTGATATTCATCCCCTTTGGCGCTCCCGGCGACATCGCCGACATCAAGATTGACCGCAAACGTCGCACCTATGCCGAGGGGCACATCGTCAACCTGTCCAAACCATCACCGGTCCGCGTCGAGCCTCGTTGCTCCCACTTCGGCATCTGTGGCGGTTGCCGCTGGCAACACCTCCCCTATTCGCTCCAGACCGAGTGCAAACAACAGCAGGTTACCGATGCCCTCACCCGCATCGCCAAAGTCGACCTGCCCGAAATCTCTCCGATTTTAGGCTCGGAAAATATCTGGGAATACCGCAACAAAATGGAGTACACATTCTCCAACAAATGCTGGCTCACGCTTGAGCAGCTGCGTAGCGGCGAAGAATTTCCCGACCGCGATGCCGCCGGCTTCCACATTCCCGGTGCCTTTGACAAGGTTCTTGACATCAAAAAATGCTATCTTCAGGATGACCTCGGCAACCAAATAAGGCTCTTCATCAAAGATTATGCCAAGAAAAACGGCCTTACATTCTTTGATTTGAAAGCTCAGACCGGCTTGTTGCGCACCCTCATGATTCGTATCGCCTCGACCGGGCAGGTCATGATTGTACTCTCCTTTGGCGAGGACAGCCCTGCTATCGGTCCGTTACTCGATGCCATTGCCGCCGAGTTCCCTCAGATTACATCGCTTCTCTGGACCATCAATACCAAAGCCAACGACACCCTTGCCGACCTCGATATCCACGTTCACTCGGGCGAGGATCACATCATCGAACAGATGGAAGACCTCCGCTTCCGCGTAGGCCCCAAATCGTTTTATCAAACCAACTCGCGGCAGGCTCTCAACCTCTACCGCGTCGCCCGCGACTTTGCCGACCTTAAAGGTGATGAACTCGTCTATGACCTCTATACCGGTACAGGCACAATCGCCAACTTTGTCGCCCGTCATTGTAAAAAAGTTGTCGGCATCGAGTATGTTCCCGAGGCCATCGAGGACGCCCGGGTCAATTCGGCCATCAACGACATCGACAACACTATTTTCTTTGCCGGTGACATGAAAGACGTCCTCAACGCCGACTTTATCGCCACTCACGGCCGACCCGATGTAATGATCGTAGACCCGCCCCGCGCAGGCATGCATCAGGACGTTGTCAACGTCATCCTTGAGGCACGTCCACGCCGCATTGTCTATGTCAGCTGCAACCCCGCGACACAGGCCCGCGACCTCGCCCTGCTCGACGCTGCCTATCGAGTTGACCGCATCCAGCCCGTCGACATGTTCCCCCACACCCACCATGTCGAGAACGTTGTAGCCCTCACCCTCCGCAACTAAACTATTGATTATAATTAATGACCAATAATTTATAGGTAGCGGTGTGTCCAAATATCAGATTCGCAATTTTGTAGGGACGTGCCTTTGAACTGCACCCCAAAAGTTAGACATAAAACTTTTGGAGTGTAGTTTTATTATGAAACATA
>JAIDNJ010000096.1 GCA_029063895.1 Muribaculaceae bacterium
AGCCTATACCCAGCCCGACCTCTACCGCTGGCTCTACACCGCCACGACGCGCGCAACCCGTCGGCTTTATTATGTGAATCCGTCGGTTGAAGTCAAATAAAGGATTGAATATTCATTCAAACAATGGCAAAATGCGCATATTTTAACAACCTTTTTGAAATGTATATAAATTTTTGCTTCGTAATTCGATTTTTGTTTATAACTTTGCAGTGTAAAAAGCAAGACAAAGTTAGCATAATAAAAATTAGTAAAGTTTAGGCAAAAATTGAATTGATTGAACAGATTAATTCTGACAACGATTTGTTAGACATTAAAATATACTTGAATTTTGGTTATGAGGGAGGTGTGCTTCTGTGAAGAAGTGCACTTTCATTTTTTATACCTCTTTTCTACTTTGAAAAACGGATTATAAGTGTTATATTTGCAAAAAGAAACAACATGGGTAGATTTTACTACATATTGCTGACAAGTATATTGATGTCTCTCATCGCTCTTCCATGCAGGGCAAGCGACGACGTTTCTCCGGTACAGAGGATGTCACATCTGCTCGCCCAACTGAAGAAAAATCCCAACGATGTACAAGCACTGATTGACGCGTCAATCTCCTATATCGATTTGAATGACTATGACGGAGCCAAACGAATGGCGTCACGCCTTGAAACGGTAAGCCGTCACGACAGCGACAGTGTGCGCGCTTTATTTTACAGCCGTTTGCTGACCGGCTGGGCATCACTCATGGCGGGACAGGGGCGCGACGGATTTGAATCTGTGTCGGAAGCCTGCAAGATTGCCAAAGGGCACGAAATGACAGCCGAACTGGCACTTGCCGACAATCTGCTGGGATTCGGTTATATCAATCTTGACTTTAACCTTTCACAAGGGCTGAAGCATTATAACGATGCATTGGCTTATGCAAAAGCAGCCGATGACTACAAACTGGTAATTTCAATCCTCAACAATTTATCGGATGCATATTTATGGTGCAACGACCTTTCGGGTGTAAAATATGCCGAAGAAGCATTAAAGCTGTCACGCGAACAAGACTATAACTACGGTATCATCAACTCGTTGCTCCATATTATCCATTTCAGGCTATTTCTCGTGCGCGACTATGACGACATTTCGCGCATGATGTCGGAGGTCGAGCGTCTGCAAAATAAATACGGGTATCTATCTCCGAGCGAAATCAGTTTGCTAAAAGCACGCATGGCGATGGCATCGGAAAACTACACCTGTGCCGTCACGCTCTTCAAAGAGTCACTTGACAATGCCGGCCCCGAAGCACCCACCTTACTAAAAATAGAGACATTCATGTATTATTCATGGGCGCTTATCAGGATGGGAAAATTTGACGAATCAATCGCCATCAGCAAAGACGCCCTGTCGCTTGCCATGTCGAGCGGTTATGACCGTTTTTCGCCTTTTTTATTGTCATCTATCGCTTATTGTTACGAGAAACTCGGTAATTATCAGCAAGCCTTTTCTTACTTGAAAGACTATCACATACAAATGGACGGTCTTTTGATTTTAGAACAGATCAAGGACCTGAATCAGGCGCGTGTAGAAAATGAGGTGAGACTCAACGAGAGCAAAATCTCGCGTCAGCAGTCGCAGCTCACTGCACGAGGCCATTATATAATTCTTCTCACCGGCATAGGAGCCATTCTGGTTTCTTGCCTATTGCTGCTTTTTAATCTTTACCGTCGCAAGGGACAACTCGTGCGCACAGTCATCGAGCGCGAAAAAGAGGCCGTATTACGTGAAAAACTTCTGAAACAATCGCTGGAGCAGACCCGAGCCGAACTATCGGAAGCCGGTAAAAACGCAGCTACGCCACCGTTGTCCGAGGATCGCATGGACGATCTGATGGTAAAGCTCAACGAGCTGATGATTGAAAAGAAACTCTACACCGATACAAACATTTCAATCAAGAGCGTGGCCGAAGCTCTCGGAACAAACCGCACCTATCTTTCCAACGCCATCAATCATGTTTTCAACAAATCATTTCCTCAGGTTTTGGCCGAATACAGGGTGCGCGCAGCAATCGACATGCTCAACGACCGGGATTGTGACTTACCCCTCAAAGCTATTGCCGCCGAGGTTGGTTTTTCGTCAGCATCGGTCTTTTTCACCACGTTCCGAAACATCATGGGGATGACTCCGACAGCCTATCGAAACAGCCTTGATCGTTAGGGGTCCGAGTGGTTAAAATTTTGCGTAATTCATAATAGCATGGGTTGTGATTTGTACAAATGTACAAATCACAACTATTTTATTTCAAGTATACAAGCAGCTATCAATCAAAACCATACGCCTAAACACAGCCCATTATATGTACATTGTACGTAATGTAAAAAGTTAAATTATGCGGGGGCGGTTTCTTTATGTATTTTTACGGCAAAATAAAACAAATATCAACCTAAATTTACATTTCAAAAAAATGAAACCAATCAACTTTATCCTCTCCCTGTCAGTCCTCGCGGCGGCATGTACAGGAGTCAAAGAGAATGCTCCGCTTGTGACCGGCCGGATAGCCGCCAGTGATTCAACCATGATCACAACCTACTATGACATCAACGGTGACACCTATGTCAGTGATATTTATACCGACTCGGTAGGCAACTTCACTTTTGACCCCGAAATTCCGAACGGAACCGACCTCACACTCTACATCAACGGCACGACATATGGCGTGCGCATTGAAAACGGCACATCGGTAAACATCGCCATTGACTCGCTCGGTCAGGCAACATTTGACGGCGACAACGCCGCCGAGAGCCGCTGGCTCACGGAGTGTTTCAAGGGATACAATACCCGTCTTTACAAACACATCAAAGCTCGTGACGGCGAATACAATCCCCAAAAGTATCTTGACATGATTGAGTCAGCCCGCACAACAACCGAAGCTATCTTGCCCGAAGTCGCCAATGACAGCCTCCGCGCCTACTATGACCGACTTGGCAAGCAGTTCTACAACCGCATCAAGGCCGACATTATTCTCTATGATTATGTATATAATAAAAAGGATTCCGGTGCTGAATATCCTCATGCTGAAATAGCCGAGCTAAAAATAATCGACCCCAACTCGGACGAGGTAAGACGTTCGGGCGCATTGTTTGACTGGGTGCAATCAATCTCAATGCCCGCTATAACCAACGTTACACAGAAATTTGTGGCTATGTGTGACAGCGTCGATTCAAAAATCACCAATCCGGCCAACAAACGCATGCTCATCAACAGTTTCTGTGACATGCTCTTTACCTTTGGCACGCCGGTTAACGAAATCAAAGAGTTCATGGCTTCAATGAATGACCGCCTTTCTCCCCACCAGATTGAAGTTATGGAGGAAAAAATCAAGGAAATCGAGAGCCGCACTAAAGATGGAGATAAAATCCCCTGCGATCCCGTCATTGTCGCTCCCGACGGTTCAAAAAAGACACTCACCGAGGCTTGCAAAGGCAAAATCGCCTATATCGACATGTGGGCTACATGGTGCGGTCCCTGCTGCGCCCAGATTCCTTTCATGGAGAAGATGGCCCAATATTACAAAAACAATGATAAAGTGATATGCATCTCAATCTCATGTGACGAAGACCTCGACGCATGGCAGCGCAAACTCGCTCAGGATAAACCCGAATGGCCCCAGTATGTTTTTCAGGGTGAAAGCGGACAGCAGTTCCTGACCGCCATGGGCGTGAACGGCATCCCCCGCTTCATCATCATCAACCCCGACATGACACTGGCCCGCATCGACGCGCCGCGTCCCCAGAGCGATGACAAAGTGAAAGCCATCATTGACGAACTGCTGGCCAAATAAGATCGAGATTAAGACAATCATTAAAAGCAACACATTATCACACAACATAGAATGAATATAAAACAATCTGTCAGCCTGTTGGCAGTCGCATGCCTGGCCGCCATGCCTTTCAATATAGCGGCACAGACCACCGGCACCCCGTCATCAACGTTATCAAAGATTGCCGAAAAGAATATTGTAGGTACCGTATGTGACAACGAAGGAGAGCCTCTCGCCGGAGCATCGGTTATAATCGAGGGAACAAGCCAGGGTGTGTCGACCGATGTCGACGGTAACTTCACCATTCTCTCATCTCAAAAAAATCCGGTTCTGCTCATCACCTATATCGGCATGAATCCCATGAGAATCGAAGTTCCCAAAGACTACCATCTGCTTGAGATAAAAATGACTCCCCAATCCAACATGATGGAGGAGGTAGTCGTAACCGGTTATCAAACCATCAAACGTGAATCGGCAACAGGTTCATATCAGACTATCACATCAGAGGATATCAACAAGCGTTTCACCGGTGACCTCGTGTCAAACCTCGAAGGCAAAGTTCCCGGCCTTGTCGGCGCAGAAAAGGGTGAAAGCGAAATAGTCATCCGTGGTCTCGGTTCTTTCTCGGCCCAGAACTCGCCTCTCATTGTCGTTGACGGGCTACCCATCGAAGGCGGTCTCGAAACAGTCAATCCATACGACGTCGAGAATATCACAGTGCTGAAAGATGCCGCCGCCTCGTCAATCTACGGTGCACGTGCATCGGCCGGTGTTATCGTCATCACCACCAAAACCGCCAAAAAGGAGCGTCTCACCGTCGATTTCAACGCCGACCTGACAATCAGCGAGAAAACCGATTACAGCGACCTTTTCTATGCCACGGGAGCCGAAGCCGTACAGCTTGAGCTGTACAATTTCAACGGAATGATCAACGATGAGAACGACAGCTATCTCAACTCGGCACTCACCCGCTACAAAACAGGCAAAATGAGCATGCTCTCGCCCGTTATGCGCGTGTTGCTCGGCAATTATGTAGGCGATGTATCGGACGCCGACATGAACCGTCAGCTCAACTACTGGCGCGGAAATAACTACATGGACGAGTTCCAGAAAATTCATGACCGCAACCGCGTGACCCAGAACTACAACATCGCCCTGCGCATGCAAGGCAAGGTCATCAATTCGAGCATCATGCTCAACTATGCCCGCAACAATATGGGTGTTCAGAAAGAACATTCCGATGCCATCACCCTCAAATATAAAGGGGACATCAAAGCGGCCAAATGGCTCGACATCTCGCTCGGCTTGAATGTTATCTCAAACCGTTCAAAAACCCACGCCGAGACATCTTACCTCACCCGCACCGCCTTCCTCCCCTACATGTCAATCTATGACATCGACGGTAATCCCGCCGGCATGGAATGTGGCGTTTATCCCGGAGAAAAAGTATTTGCCGATGCCGGCAACGAGCTGAAAGACCCCACTTTCAATCTGCTCGACGAGATGAACTATAACATCGCCCGTTACCGCAACACCAATATCCGCTCCTATATCCACGCCCTATTCAAGATTTTGCCCGGATGGACTGCCCAGGCTCAGTTCCAATATGAGGATATCCAAAGCAAAACCGAAACCGTATGGGATAAAGATTCCTACCGTATGCGTACCCTCTACAACTATGCGACCACAGTTGAAACCAAGCATATAGGCTGGGAACCAAATCCCGATTTTGACTGGACAAGCATTAAAGATATCATGGCCGATATGGAGAACCCCGAAATCGGCCCCGAGCACGTAGGTGAACGTAAAGTATATGGTAAAGCGGCAACCCACCACGTTCCCGACGGCGGTGTGAAACAGTCGGTTTCAAACCAGGCCTCTTACTATACTTTCCGCGGTCAAACCCGCTATAACCGTGATTTCGGTCCTCATCAAATTGACGTACTCGGCGGTATGGAATATCGCGAGAATCACACTACAGGTGATAACTATCTCGTTTACGGTTACAATCCCGAGACCCTCAACAACTCGACCATAGGTGCCGACTGGAACTATATATCGACGCCCTACACCGGTATCCTCGGAGCCGACTATGCAGGATATGAAAACATGTTCATTTTCCGTCCGGCATCAAAATTCAATGACATACTTCACCGATTCTACTCAATCTATTTCACCGGCAACTATGTTTATGACCGCCGTTACTCAATCTCGGGCAGCTACCGTGTCGACAAATGTGACCTCTTTGGCGCCGACCCGAAATTCCGCGGCCGTCCTCTGTGGTCGGTAGGTGCATCATGGAACATGCAAAACGAGAACTTCATGCGTCCCTACACCTGGATTGACGCTCTCAAACTCCGCGCAAGCTATGGTCTGACCGGTAATATCGACTCGTCGGTTTCATCTTATCTTGTCGCTACAATCTCCACCCAATATGTCAACAACCTGCCCCAGGGTACCGTACAGACACCTCCAAATGATCAGCTCCGCTGGGAAAAGACCTCAACATGGAACGCCGGTGTTGACTTTGCCTTCTGGAACTACCGTCTAAGCGGTTCGTTTGACTACTACCATAAAGCCGGCTCTGACCTTCTGACCGACGTAGACCTTGACATGACCACCGGTTACGAAACCCTCAAAATCAATGCCGGTAACATGGTCAACAACGGTATCGAGCTCCAACTCAACGGTCACATACTTGAAGCTCGCCGTCGCAATGACATTGCCATCAATCTCGGTTTCAACTTTGCCTACAACAAAAATAAAGTCACTAAAATCCACCATTTCCCCTCGTCGGGTACATCAAACCTCAGCTTCTCTCTCCACGAAGGCTATCCTCTCAACTCGCTCTTCTCTATCAAGGACCGCGGTATGGTTGAAAAAGGTGGCGGCTACTACACAAGCTGGGAAGACAAGGACGGCAATCTGCACGTAGGTAACGTTTCTTCGGAACTCAACATTGAGGATTGCGTTTACTCAGGCTCGACAACACCCAAATTCAGCGGTGCGCTCACCCCTCAGATTTCATGGAACGGCTTGACACTTGAAGCAATGTTTGCATTCTATGGCGGTCACTACATGCGCACCGGTGCCGAACACTGGTCCAACTCCGGTTCGGAATGCGGTTATACTTCATTCATGGGTTCGGGTTCAATCAATTCCGAGATGCTCAAATTCTGGGAAGGAGACAAGACTTATCCCGGTAACGGCTACAAGGGAACTGACTATGCTACGATTTCCCATACCCAGTATTTCGAATCAAATGTTGTACACGCCGACTACATGAAGCTCCGCAATCTCGTACTCACATACGCGTTCCCGTCATCAATTTGCCGCAAGATAGGATTTGACAACCTGCGTCTGCGCTTCCAGATGAACAACGTTTGCACATGGGCCCGCAATTCGCTCGGTATCGACCCCGAGGCCATCAGCATGACATCGGGAAGCCGATATACCCGTACTCCACGCAGCTACACCATGAGCCTCTACTTCAACCTCTAAAAAACAAGTCAAACCAATAAAACAGTAACCGATGATGAAAAAATATATAGCACTGGTCCTCATGTTGGTAATGCTTGCAGGCACAACATCTTGTGACAAACAGCTTGAAATTATTCCCAAGGGCCAATCGACCCTCTCCAATCTCGAGGACCTTGAGACACTCCTAAACCAACGCTTCTACATCTATCCTAACCCCGAAGAGTTGAACGTTCTTGCCGGTGTTCAGCTTCAATCCTATCCCGCAATAGCGCAGCAGCTCTCACAGACAAATACTTTCAACTATGCACTCCTCACCGGAGACGAAAGCGTTGACCGCGCCAATATCACCGACGGCAGCAACTGTGAACGCATCTATGAAACCCTCTACAAAACAATGCGTAATTTCAATATTGTAATAGCACAGGCTCCCGAAGCATCGGGCAGCGAAGCGACACGTCAAAGACTCATCGCCGAGGCAAAAGTGCTCCGTGCATGGTATCATTTCCTCGCTGTCAACATCTTTGCCGAGCAATATGACGCCGCTACCGCCGAATCAAAGGGGGGAATAGCATACGTTGACAACACCAACAATGCCGAGCAGAAGATGAAACTGACGCTCGCCGAGGTATATGACAAGATTCTCGAGGACTGCAGTGACGACGTTATCGCCGCACTCAAACCAGGCACCGTCAAGACCGCATATCGTTTTGGCAGCGACTTTGGTTATGGCGTCCGTGCCCGTGTCCTTTTTCAGATGAAACGCTATGACGAGGCTCTCGCCTATGCCAACAAAGCTTTGGGAGTCAATGACCAGATTGAGGACCGCTCGACGGCAATGGCAGCCGGTAAGTGGGTCGCACCTTATGATGCCGACAACAACTACCTGCTCGTTAACAGCGACGGCTCAAACCTTGGCGACATGTATGCTGTCGCCATTACCCCCGAGGTTGTCAAGATGTTTGAATATGGCGACTTTGTCAAGGACTGCATCATGAACCCGATGGAGGGCTGGACAAACATCTATAACGACTATACATTTCCCGACGCACTCATGTTTGTCGGAGCCGACCTTCGCTTCAACACATGGGGACTCCGCTCCGAGTCGATGTATTATCTCGCCGCCGAGTGTCTGATTCGCTCAGGTCACATTCAGGAGGGTATGGCCAAACTTGATGCCGTACGATTGAAACGAGTTTATTCACCCAAACTCTATTCAAACATCACCGGCATGACCGAAACCGAGGCAATGGAGATTTATCAGCAGTGCCGCACGGTCGAATTTATCGGTACATTTGAGAACTTCTTTGACCGCAAGCGCTGGAACACCGAAGATAAATATAAAAAGGCTATTGTCCACGATTTGCAGGAATATGGTAAATTCACAATCGCTCCCGATTCAAAACTGTGGGTATATCCGTTCCCGACCAAAGCCACTAAAATGAATGATTCTCTTACAAATAATTATTAATAAAACATTAAGCATTTTCTAATTTTTACGAGGCTGCTCCGTAGGGTTACGGGGCGGTCTTTTTATCATCATCTGATTGATGCCATAGTTTCAGATACTGAGAAGTATATAATCACCGAGAGGTACATATACTATCTTTTTGCACCCACATTTTGAGAAACGGATTATAAGTGTTATATTTGCAAAATAAACCCTTATAAATAATTTCCCATATTATTTAGACACTCCCAGGCTACCCAAAAACACCATCACAAATGCAATTATAAATATACAACCTAAATAAACAAGCTATGCTACACCTGAAGAACTTTTTTACACTTTCAATTACAATTCTACTTACCAGTATTGTTTGCTCATGTTCATCATCAGACGATATTGATCCCGATGTATTTTTCAAAGGGAACGTAGATGCATCATTCTTGTCAGAATTATCTCGTGGAGAATCCTCAATTACACTTGAATTGAAAGGATCTTATATCTTTACCATGGATTATGCTACATTTGGAACAAGCGAACAAGAATGGGAAAGAGCTGACAATATTCAATTAGATGGTCAGATATTCGCAGAAAAAATTACCATACATCAAGGACGGACGCTCGATTTATTAGTTATTCCACCTGTTTCAGGTAATTATATTGAAGACTGTATTTCCACCCTTTGGTATAACTATTGTCAAAAGACAAAATTTGACAAAGAAATCTTTGTTGAATGTCGCTTTGACTTCAATGCCAATGATAAAAAACTGACACTTGACAATCGTGAATTTGAAGTCGAGAAGGCCGATAACAATGAAATTATCCTCTCTGTTATCAGTCCCGAGTACAGAACTGACGAAAATAAAGAGCGGGTACCGGTATCTATGACTAAAGCGATCATCGTGCTATCCAAAACAACATTTGAAGAACCTGATAGCGAAAACATATTGACTTTTGAGACTCGAAAAGAAGCATTAACAACAATGATAAAAATGGCCCATCAGGAATTTGGCGATACTCTCCATATCGCACCAACCATGCTTTTCCCTCACGACATCACATATGATATCGCTCAAATCGAGTACTACCTCTTGAATGACATTCCCTGTAAAACACAGGAGGACCGCGAAAAATTATGTTGGTACACTAGTTATTAAATCTAACATAATATGTTACTATGAAAATGATAGCCCGATCGAAAGCTCTGTTATTATTTATAATAATAGTAATGGGCGCTTGTTCATCAACCTATGATGACCCCGAATTAATTTTTAAGGGAGAAATAGACTCTGACTTTATGACATCGCTTTCACGTGGTGAGTCAGCCGTTACATTTGAGGTAAAAGAGTGTCGGAAATATAGTAAAGAAAGTTATGCCGACAAGTGGAGTGACATTTCAACATCAAGCTATAACAACATAATGCCTCAGAAGCTCACTATATTTCAAGGCCGCACATGGTGCTCCTTAAATCTCCCGGCTCCTGATACCGACAATATTTTAAACCTTATCAGTTTTGTCTGGACACGATATTGCTATAATAATAAGTTCTATAAGAATTTTTATATTGCAAACAAAGTCGGCTACAATGATCGAGACCAGACCATCCAGCTTAACGACAACACCCTGAATATTGAAAAAGCGAATGGCAACAGTCTCACACTGTCTCATGTCGGTGAACAATTTACCAATACCGTCAGCTCAATAAAGACCGTTTTCATTCTGGAGAAGACCGATTTTCAACAACCCGACTTGGATAATATCCTATATTTTGAAAATCAAAAGGAGGCATTGCTTAAAATGCTTGAGTTGATGCGAGCTTACTATGGCGATGTGTTTCAGGGGTCTCAATTTAACGAGCCCTATATCAATCTTGCCGGGATAGAAAATACAATAAGGAAATACCCCGACTTGAATGATGAAGATTTTGTAAAATTAGTATGGTGGGAATAAACCATCGGGATAAATATTGGCAGAGGTTCGATATTTCGCACCCCTGCCAATATTTGATTTTGAAAACCGGAAAAAAATACGTATCTTTGTAGCCGAAAAGAAAATATCGCACTTTTTCAATTAGAGAAAACAAGGGGTCTTCGCCATAAAACGGCCGAGATTCTTTATTTTTTTATTGTTCACGAAAAACAAAATAACAGATAAAACTATGGCAATTACTTTTATGACCAAAGAGGGCTATAAAAAGAAAATGGAAGAAATAGCCTATCTTGAAAATGTAAAACGTCCCGAAATCTCAGCCGCTATCGCCGAGGCTCGTGACAAGGGTGACTTGTCGGAAAACGCCGAATATGACGCAGCCAAAGAAGCTCAAGGTATGCTCGAAATGAAAATTTCTCAGCTCAAAGACCTCGTGGCCAATGCCCGCATCCTTGACGAAAGCAAGCTGAACACCGATGTTATCCAGATTCTCAACCGTGTGAAACTCAAAAACATCACCAAAGGTGTCGAGCTCGAATACACAATCGTTGCTGACAGCGAGGCCAATCTCAAAGAGAAAAAAATCGCATCGTCAACTCCCATCGCTCAGGGTTTGCTCGGACACAAAGTTGGCGACGTGGTCGAAATCAAAGTTCCGGCCGGCGTGATGAAGTTTGAAATTCTTGAAATCAGCTTCTGAATCATGGCCTCGATTTTTTCACGCATAATCTCGGGTGAGATTCCTTGCTACAAAGTTGGCGAAGACGAAAAAAATTTCGCCTTTCTCGACATCAATCCCGTGGCTCCCGGTCACGTTCTTGTCGTGCCCAAAAAGGAAGTCGACTATCTTTTTGATCTCGACACTGACGACTATGTATCGCTACAGCTTTTCGCGGCCAAAGTTGCAAAAGCCATTGCCAAAGTGATGCCGTGCAAGCGCGTCGGTGAAGCCGTTATCGGGCTTGACGTTCCACACGCCCACATCCACCTGATTCCCATCAACAGCGAGGCCGACATGAACTTTTTCAAAGAGAAAAAACAGTTGTCCGAAGCCGAGATGCAACATATCGCCGATGCAATCGGAGCCGAACTGTAAATTCATAACCATTTAAAACAGACTTCATGAAAAAAACTCTCAACAAAATAATTCTCGGAGTGGCAGCCATGTCAACACTCGCAGCCTGTAACTCAAATCCCGAGTGGAAAGTGAATGGCTCAATCGAGGGCGCTGCCAACGAGCTGGTCACTCTTCAGGCTTCAAACAACGGACGCTGGTACACTCTCGACACCATCTCGGCTGACAAAAACGGTCGTTTTGAGTTCAAGCAGTCGGCTGCCGGCTATCCCGACATCTACCGCCTTACTGCCGGTGACAACACTATCTATTTCCCGGTTGACAGCATCGAGACCGTCACCATCACTGCCTCACCCGGTTCAATCGACATCAAAGGTGCCCTGTCGGCCGATGCTTTCATGCGTGTAGACAAACTCGTCAATGACGCTGTAGCCAAGTCAGGCGCCTCAGCGCTTGCCGATTCAGATCTGAAACGTCAGCTTGCCGAGATTATTCTTGAAAATCCGTCGGGTATCGCCGCCTACTATGCCATCAACAAGAAAGTGGGTGACCGCCAGCTTTACAACCCGGCCGACAAAAACGATCTGCGCATCATCGGTGCGGTTGCCAACTCGTTTGACATGCTCCGTCCCAATGATCCCCGCACAGCCTATTTGAAGACTATCTTCCTGTCAAACCGCAACCAGAACGCACCCGGCGTAACTGTTGAGGCTTCCGAGATTTCATATATCGACATCTCGCTCCTTGACCAAAACGGTAAGCGCGTGAACCTTAGCGACATCGCCAACAACGGCAAGGTAACATTGCTGAGTTTCACAGCCCTCACCGCCGACCAGTCGCCCGCCTACAATCTCGAGCTCGGTAAAATCTACACCGATCTATCGCCGCGCGGCCTTCAGATTTACCAGGTCGGTGTCGACAATGACGAATTTGCATGGCGCAAATCGGCCAAAAATCTTCCGTGGACATCGGTATATAACGGCACCAACAATGCCCAGACTCTGCTCAACTACAACGTTGGGGCCCTACCCGCCCTCTTCATTCTTGACCGTAAAGGCAACATTGTAGAACGCGTCGAGGACTTTTCAAAACTACGCGGTTTGATTGAAAAATATCTCTGACAGATATTGTATCACCTGCTGACCAGCACCTTACATATGGCGGTGTGTCATAATTGAAATAGTGTATTTAATTTATTGAAGTAGGGGCGTGACTTAGGCCCGGAGTGGTTGATGTTCAGATACTTTCCCCCTTTACGTGCCAAAGGCTCGTCTCTACGACACCCCATATTTCAGGTTTACCGGTAGGACGCGAAATATTACGTCCCGTCAACCTTGACACTCCCGCTACGTGCCCATTACATCTCCCCGCAAAATCCTGTCACCAGTCGAGCTAAAATCTTTTTAACTCTCTGATATCGAACCATTGAGGTAGCTTATATGTTAATCTTGTTGAAATAACCAAGATTGATTTATTTATGACAAGCTTCATAACAACTGCCAACGCTACTGAAATAAAAACAAAAGAGAGCCGACGTCAAGCCGTATCTCCGCTCAAGTTTAAAAAGATAACACTTGCCGATATTCCCCAAATCAACCGCATCCTGCAAGACTCCACAAGCCGTACATGTGACTGTACGGTAGGCGGCATTTTCATGTGGATCGATTATTTTGACTACTCCTACTGCATTTACCGCGATACACTGTTTATCAAAGGTGTATCGGAACTCTATCCCGATAAAACAGCGTTTTCACTCCCTCTCGGAAAAATGGACATCGCCCACGCGATAGGTATGCTTAAGGAGTATTGCATGCAAAACAACATCGAGCTTAGATTCTCGGCTATTCCCGAGGACCGCCTGGAAGAATTCCGTTCGGTTGGCCTGACCGACACCGAGCAACTTGTAGACTGGGGCGATTACCTGTATGATATCGAGAAACTGGCCACACTCTCGGGCAAAAAGATGTCAAAGAAACGTAATCATGTCAACCGTTTTGAGGCCGAAAATGAAGGCTACCGACTAGAGCCACTGACACCCGACCGGGTTCATCGTCTCAAAGTTGACTATGACTCATGGCTGTCACCCGAAGACCTTGAGCGCCCGACCGCTATCGAGGAACACCGTCAGGTTGTCAATGTGCTTGATAATCTTTTGTGCTACCCGTTTGAAGGTCTCATCCTGCTTGATGGATCAGGGCGCGCGGTTGCGTTCACGCTGGGTGAAGTAATTGGCGACACACTCTTTGTCCACATCGAGAAAATGCGTCATGACGTTGCCGGAGCCGGCGAGACAATCAATAAATCGTTTGCTCGCTACATGCTCGACCGCCATCCCGGTTTGAGATTTGCCAACCGTGAGGAAGACACCGGTGATCCCGGCCTGCGCAAAGCCAAGGAATCTTATCATCCCGAGATGATTCTGAGGAAATATGACATAATTGTCTGATACTCACGACAACACTCCGACAAAAGTTTCAACTATCAGGAATGACCGATCAAAATATAATAACCGATCAAAAGGCTGTCACCGAGGGCCGTCATGTGACCTGGGTTGGTTTTGCCGTCAATGCCGTGCTTGCCGTGCTTAAAATCGCGGCCGGAATCATCGGCAGGTCTACAGCAATGCTGGCCGACGGCGTCCACTCCATCACCGACTTTGCCAGCGATATCATAGTTATTGTATTTCTCGGATTATCTCACCGTAAAGCTGACAGTGATCATGCCTATGGTCACGGCAAATACGAGACATTTGCCACCATGATAGTGTCGTTTATACTCGGGATTGTCGCCATCGGATTTTTTATCGACGGTGCCGAGAAGGTCTGGATGTCACTTCACGGCCATGAAATAGGCCGTCCCGGCATGATTGCGCTGATTATGGCCGTGGTCTCTATCGGTTCAAAAGAATGGCTGTTCCACTACACACGTCGCGTGGGACACCGCATCAACTCTCCGGTTGTCATCGCCAACGCATGGCATCACCGTAGCGACGCCATGTCATCATTGGCCACCCTCGCCGGCATCGCCGGTGCGATGTTTCTCGGTGACCGTTGGCGCATCCTCGACCCGCTGGCCGCCATGCTGGTGAGTGTCTTTATTTTAATAGTAGCTGTCAAGCTGGCCGGCCCCGCGGTCAAAGAATTGCTCGAAGCATCACTCCCCGCTCCCGTCATCAACGAAATCGACAACGTGATCGCAGGCACTCACGGTGTAAAATCATATCACAAAGTGAGGACAAGACGAAACGGCAACACCGATATCGTCGACCTTCACATCCTCGTTGACCCCGACATCACTGTCAAGCAGGGTCACGACATTGCCACCGACTGTGAGCAACGTCTCAAACAACTTCTCGGGCTCAACGCCATCATCAACATTCATGTCGAGCCATATCGTCATCCCCATTGAAACAAATATTTCATTCACATATACTACAACAAAATCGGTCATTCAAACTGAATCATGAACTCTCGTTTTAACAAGAAAGTATTCCCTGCAATGGTGCTGACTGGCATCATAGTTTTCTTTGCGGGCCTGCTGTCAAGCTGTAGCAAAAGCAGTCAGGACGATCTTCTTGACAGCGTCCCCCACAACGCTAAAATCATCGCGGCAGTCAATCTTGACATGATATTGAAAAACGCGGGATGTAAGTTCAATAACGGTACTATAACTCTATCTGACGACCTGGCCGCGCTCCGTGACCGTTACTGTCAGGACCGTGCCGATGCCGTCAACATGGTGTTGCTGACAGCATCGACACTCGATTTGAAAAGAGTAATCCTGTATCGGCTCGATAACCTCGACCCGGTCATAACGTTCAAGATTAAAAACAAGGAAATTTTCACTGCCCTTGCTACCGGTGCGGCCGGAGGTATGGAGTCGGTCGGTCATTTCAGTGTGTTCAATCTCGACGGATGTGTAATCATGACTTCAGATGACATAGGCTGGATATCCACCTCGACCTCTAACATCGAGCAATCGATGGCACGAAAAGGTAAAAAACGTCATCAAGTTTTTGATAACATAGTTTCTTTTATAAACGCATCAAACCAGGCTATAGCAATGGCCGTCAACCTTCACACCGCCATTGACGCCGCGCCGCGCAACGGTATTGTTCAAGGATTTGAAAACACCTGGATCACCGGCGAGGCTACCTTGTCCGACAACATTCTGGGTCTGGAATTTAAAGCTGTCAACAACGAGGGAGAAGCACTTGACGTCAGCCCCTACATAGGAGAAGTCAGCCCCGATTTCCTGCGATATACCCCCGACAACACCCAGTTTTTAACAGCATTTGGCAACATAGCCGGGATGAATGAGCTTTATAGCGTTATACGCACAGCCCTCAGCCCCGAACTGCGCGAGACCATCGATCCCCTTGTGCCCTACATCAACGAGATTGACGGTACAACATCGATAGCCATCAACCCGGTTGCAACCGGTGACAATCTGAGCCAATTTTCTTTTGACACCTGGGATGTGACCTTCATGACCCACCTGCCACAGCGTAGCGTCGACGCTCTCAACTCTATTATCAATCATCTGTCGACACCAAACACCGCCACCGACGATCAATCGGTCATGATTGGAAACCAGGAAGTATTCTATGGCAATTATGACGGATATTTTGCCGCATCGACCCGACCGATATCTTCAGATTACAACAACTCGTTTGCAATGGCGACTCAAGGCAGCCGCGCCATGATTGTCGTGGATATACCCTACAACAGCGAGACCATGAAAGCTTTTGACCTCCCCTATGGAGTATACTTATCCATCAAGCTCGAAAGCTCGGCCTTGAAAGGCAAGATGAAATTTAACGGCAGTAACTCTCCGTTTCTGGCAGCTCTCGCCTCGGCAGCGGCCTACTATGCCCGAGCCAATCCCCTGCCCGACCTCGTGACCGAGACAGTCACCGATGAATATCATGACGATTCAATGATTGAAGATGAACTTCAACCTGTCAAATAAATCAAAGACAATAGGGTGCATAACCTTGAAAAAGGTTATTCCCGATGTTTTTGCCGACGGCACAGCCCGGCCGCTGCACGACGCCTCTGATATATGGAATCGCGATTTCACATTTAATCGCGGTGAAATGTATCGTATACAGGCGGCTTCGGGCGGCGGCAAGTCGTCTCTCTGTGCCTTCATCTATGGCCTTCGTCACGACTATCACGGCTCAATTGAATTTGACGGTGAGGATATCAGAAATATCAAGTCCGATAGTCTTGCCGCGACAAGGACATATAACATCGCCTACCTGCCACAGGAGCTCGCTCTTTTCCACGAGCTGACAGTGGTCGAGAATATCGAAATCAAGAACAGTTTGACAAACTTCAAAACGCCTGGCCAAATAAAAGATATGCTTGGACTTCTCGGCCTGGGTGAGGATGTCATCAACCGTAACGTGTCGACCCTGTCAATAGGCCAGCAGCAACGTGTGGCTATCATACGGTCGCTTTGTCAGCCATTTGATTTCCTGCTTCTTGACGAGCCGGTCAGCCACCTTGACGAGAAAAACAATATCGCCGCTTCAAATCTCATCGAGTCAGAAGCCAATAGTGCCGGAGCCGCGGTCATCACTACCTCGGTAGGCAATCATCTTTTGATTAACCCTACTAAAATCGTCAGGCTATGACTCGTTTGTCCAATCGTCTGCTTTCAAAGAATCTGAACCGGCCAAGACTGGCCGCCTTTGCCATTGCCGACTTCATAGGGCTGACCATAGTGATGATCGCCATCCATTTTTACGGTGACATCAAAGCCACACTCCACTCGGTTGCCGATGATAACGCCGACTACATTGTCATATCAAAAAAGATAGGGACATTTGGCAGCATTGAGCGCGAAGGCTTCACCGACAACGAGATTGACACAATCGGCACTCAGTCATGGGTCGAGGATGTAGGCCGGTTTGAGTCATCTCGCTTTGATGTCAATGCCACAGTGATGATGCCGGGAGCGACAATGTCGACAGCTTTGTTTTTCGAGTCGGTACCCAATCGTTTTCTCGATGTACCTGTAACCACTTTCACTTTCAGCGACGGCGACACGACCGTTCCTGTAATATTGCCCAAGGAATATCTCTCGTTATACAACTTCGGGTATGCGTCGGCGCGCAACCTTCCGGCCATAAGCGAGGCAATGCTCGGCATGGTACCCCTCAGGCTGACGATAAGCGGCAACGGTCAAACCGAGACCTATAAAGGCCGCATAGCCGGATTCTCGTCACGCATCAACACAATCGCCGTACCCGAGAGTTTTATCCGGAGTGCCAACGCCCGTCTCGGCAATGGCGACAATGACTTGCCGTCCCGTCTCATTGTCAAAATCAACCCGACAATGAAACACCTCGCGGCATCTTATCTCGACAGTCACGGACTCGAAACAACCACCTCGGGAGTATTGTCGCGCACCGACTCAATCCTCTCGGTTATAACCGGAGGCGTGGTGGTGACCGGCCTATTGATATGCGCCCTGTCGCTGTTTCTGCTCACCCTGAGCATATATCTCATGCTTGAAAAGAGTCGGGATAAAATCAAGCTACTGCTCATGCTCGGATACACCCCGGGAGCAATCTCATCTTACTATCAACGCATAATCGTGATACTGAATATCGTGGTTTTAGCGGCCGCAGTCACGGCGACCTTTTTAACCGACAAAATGGCTATACACCGCGACGATGCCTATATTACAATCCAGCACTCATCGTTATGGACTTCGGTCGCTGCCGGAATGGCATTGACCGCCGCCGCCATCCTCATCAATTTTGCATCTATTAGAAAGTTTGCCCGAAATTGAAAAAATGATATGGCGAGCCTGCTAAAATATTTTCCATTAACATAGGGCAATTCATAATAAATGAGTAACTTTGCACCCGGACGCGACATGTGTATGCCCGTTGCGTTTCGATTTGTCACATTGCAACTATTCAC
Organism: Muribaculaceae bacterium; assembly: GCA_029063895.1. Taxonomy (GTDB): domain Bacteria; phylum Bacteroidota; class Bacteroidia; order Bacteroidales; family Muribaculaceae; genus CAJUPY01. The sequence goes on from JAIDNJ010000096.1 coordinate 18,664, forward strand.
CTTAAAGCCGTATTAGTAAAAGTCACGGCCAATCATATTAAGAAAATGAACAAAATCATTGAAAAACAGCATTTTTCCGAAAATGTAGTTAAGCTGGTGGTTGAAGCGCCGCAGATAGCCCGCTCGCGCCGCCCGGGCCACTTTGTCATCGTTATCGGCGGTGACAAAGGTGAACGAATCCCCCTGACAATCGCCGATTCCAATATAGCCGCAGGGACAATCACCCTTGTAGTTCAGGCTGTGGGTGAGTCCACCCGTCAGATTTGCGCTCTCAACGAGGGTGACTATCTTCACGACGTAGTCGGTCCGCTTGGTCAGGCCACCAAAATAGCCAACTATGGCACTGTCGTCTGTGCCGGTGGTGGTGTCGGTGTAGCCCCGCTGCTCCCCATCATCAAGGCAATGAAAGAAGCCGGAAACCGTGTTATATCAGTACTGGCTGCCCGCACCAAAGAACTCATCATCCTTGAGGAAGAGGTTGCAAAATATTCCGATGAACTGATTATCATGACCGATGACGGCTCTTATGGACAAAAAGGACTCGTCACCGCCGGTGTGGAGAGTGTCATTTTGCGCGAGCCGGTCAATATGGTTGTGACTATCGGTCCGGCCATAATGATGAAATTTGTAGCAGCCCTGACCCTCAAATACGACGTGCCAACAATGTGCTCGCTCAACACCATCATGGTCGACGGCACCGGCATGTGTGGCGCCTGCCGCGTGAGCGTCGACGGTAAGACACGTTTTGTGTGTGTCGACGGCCCCGAATTTGACGCCCATAAAGTCGATTTTGACGAAATGATGATGCGCATGCGCGCCTATAACCCGGTACCAGCAAAAAAATAACAGTCATGTCAAAAAACACCATATCACCTCGCGACGCCCAGTGGCGCGAAGACCTGCGCAAATCGATGACCGCCAAAGAACGCACATCGATTCCACGCGCCAAAATGAATGAACTCGACCCCCAATACCGTGTGACCTGTAACGAAGAGGTCAATCAGGGACTGTCGGCCGAACAAGCTCAGCTTGAATCGCGCCGCTGTCTCGACTGCCCCGATCCCCAATGTATGCAGGGCTGTCCGGTTTCAATCAACATACCAGGCTTCATCAAGAATATCGAACGCGGCGAGATTGGTCAGGCCGCACTCGTTCTTAAAGAAACCAGTGCTCTTCCGGCAGTCTGTGGCCGCGTGTGTCCCCAGGAACGTCAGTGCGAGTCAAAGTGCATCTATAACAAGATGAAAAAAGAGCCGGTTGCAATTGGCTATCTCGAACGCTTTGCCGCCGACTACCTCCAGCACTCAACCGACGCTCCACAACCGGCGGTCGAGGCCCCCAACGGCATGAAAGTCGCCGTTGCCGGTTCGGGACCCGCAGGATTGTCATTTGCCGGAGACATGATTAAGAAAGGATATGAAGTAACCGTCTATGAAGCTCTTCACGAGATTGGCGGTGTACTCAAATATGGTATTCCTGAATTTCGTCTTCCAAACTCGGTCGTTGACATCGAAATCAACTCACTCAAGGAAATGGGTGTGAAATTTATCAAAAACTGTGTGATTGGGAAAACGATCTCATATGACGACCTGCTCAACGAAGGATATGACGCGATGTTCATTGCATCGGGCGCCGGCCTCCCCCGCTTTATGGGTATTCCAGGTGAAAACCTCATCGGAGTGATGTCGAGCAACGAATATCTCACCCGCATCAACCTCATGGGTGCCGGCAAACCCGGATGGGCAACTCCCGTGCTGACAGGCAAACGTGTGGCGGTAATCGGTGGTGGTAACACCGCGATGGACTCTGTCCGCACCGCTCGTCGAATGGGTGCTTCCGACGCTATGATCATATATCGCCGCAGCCTTGAAGAGATGCCGGCCCGTGTCGAGGAAGTACACCATGCCCAGCAGGAAGGTGTCCGCTTCATGACACTCCACAACCCCATCGAATTTCTCGGCGATGAAAACGGTCGTGTACGTGCAATGCGTCTGCAGAAAATGGAACTTGGCGAACCCGACGAATCGGGCCGTCGTTCACCTGTAGCCATCCCCGGAGCAATCGAGGAAGTCGAAGCCGATGTCGTTATCGTCAGCGTTGGTGTATCACCCAATCCGCTCATACCCAACTCAATCGATGGCCTTGAAATTACGCGCCGCGGTACAATCGCCGTCAACGACTCTACACTTCAGTCATCAATGCCGTTGCTCTATGCCGGCGGTGATATTGTTCGCGGTGGTGCTACGGTTATTCTCGCTATGGGTGATGGTCGACGCGCAGCCGCCGCAATGGATGAAATGCTCAAATCAAGAAAATAACCTTTAATTTCATAATTCAATCATGACTGACAAGCTTACTATCGAAGAGGTCTACAAAGCAAAAGATGTGCTCAAAGATGTAGCACGTCATCCTCGTCTCGTCCCTACAAAAATACGTCAGGATGCCGAGATTTATCTCAAACCCGAATGTCTGCAACATACAGGCTCATTCAAGCTCCGCGGAGCTTATTATAAAATATCGCAGCTGACACCCGAAGAAAAAGAACGCGGTGTCATCGCCTGCTCGGCCGGTAACCATGCCCAGGGCGTGGCTCTCGGTGCCAAAAACAACGGAATCAAGGCTCTCATCTGCCTGCCGGCCGGGGCCCCCATTTCAAAAGTGGAAGCCACCAAAAGCTATGGGGCCGAGATTTGTCTCGTACCCGGTGTTTATGACGATGCCTATGCCAAAGCAATCGAGCTTCGCGACAAACACGGCTACACATTTGTACACCCGTTTGATGACCCCCTGGTCATTGCCGGTCAGGGTACAATAGGTCTCGAAATTCTCGAAGAAATGCCCGATGTCGATGCTATTGTAGTTCCTGTCGGTGGCGGTGGTCTCATCTCGGGTCTCGCTTTTGCCGTCAAAACCCTTCGTCCCGATATCAAGGTTTATGGTGTTCAGGCCGACGGTGCCCCCTCTATGGCCGAATCGGTTCATCTCCATCGCATGATACACCTCAACTCGGTATCGACAATTGCCGACGGTATCGCCGTGAAAGAGCCCGGAATAAATACCTTTGACCTTTGTAACCGCTATGTCGACGAGATTGTAACCGTGAGCGACGAAGAGATCGCAGCCGCTATCCTCTACCTCATGGAAAAACAGAAACTCGTGTCTGAAGGCGCCGGAGCCGTTTCGGTTGCAGCTGTCATGACCGGTAAAATACCTGTCAAAGGTAAAAAAGTAGTGTGTCTTGTTTCAGGTGGCAACATCGACGTGAACACTCTCAACCGTGTGATTGCACGCGGTCTTAAAGTTGGTGGCCGTCTCTCAAATCTTACCATCGACCTTGCTGACAAACCCGGTCAGCTATCGGGCGTATGTAACGTGATAGCCAATCTCGGCGGCAACGTGCTTGCCATCAACCACGAGCGTACTGGCCACAACCGCAGCATCAACGACTGTACAATCCGCATCGAACTCGAAACCCGCAACCACGAGCACATCCAGCAAATCAAAGAGGGTTTGCACGAAAACGGATTCCAGGTAGTAGAATAACAATCGGCCCACTCGATTAACGACAAAGATGGCGGCGTATCTTAATTGACACGCTGCCATCTTTTTGTCTATGTTTGAACGTAGCCGTCAGATGATGGCCCTGATATTGCACTAAAATAAAAGGGCCCTTCTCACGAAGAACCCTTTCTTTTAATCCTTAAAAATATCAGATTTATGAAATAATTCAATTTCTTATTATCCGTTAACTTTCTTCATGTGGGCGATGAGATCGAGAACTTTGTTAGAGTAACCGATTTCATTGTCATACCAAGAGATAACTTTAACGAATGTGTCGGTCAAATAAACACCGGCATTAGCGTCAAAGATAGAGGTGAGGGGGCAACCGAGGAAGTCGCTTGAAACGACAGCATCTTCAGTATAGCCGAGAACACCTTTGAGTTCGCCTTCGGCAGCTTCTTTCATAGCAGCGCAGATGGCTTCTTTAGTAGCGGGTTTAGCGAGGTTGGCGGTGAGGTCAACAACTGATACGTCGAGGGTGGGGACACGCATCGAGATACCGGTAAGCTTACCGTTGAGCTCGGGGATAACTTTACCTACAGCCTTAGCAGCACCGGTCGACGACGGGATGATGTTGCCCGAAGCAGCACGGCCACCGCGCCAGTCCTTCATCGAGGGACCGTCAACAGTCTTCTGAGTAGCTGTGGTTGAGTGAACGGTGGTCATAAGACCGTTGATGATACCGAACTTGTCGTTGAGCACCTTTGCGAGGGGAGCAAGACAGTTGGTGGTGC
>JAIDNJ010000097.1 GCA_029063895.1 Muribaculaceae bacterium
GAAAAATGTCAGGGCCGTCACTCTTTCGGGATCTGTTTGACGCCTCCGGAGGGTCAAATTTTCAAAATATCCCAAAAAAACTCAAAAATAACCCCAAAATATTTTGAAAGTTAAAAACTAAATAATACTTTTGCAATAGCATTTGGAAACCGCGTTTTCGTCAATTATCAAAATTTGCTCCTGAAATAACAATTTCAGACCCTGAATAGAGATTCTCGACATGAAAGAGCTTATGTGATTGTACGAAGCTACCGCCATGGAAAGCGATGCCGCTTAACAAGAATCCAAATACCATCATTTGATCAAAAAAAACAACTAATTTATAAATCAACATTAAACATTAATCAAAGTAATTCTAAACACTTATGGAAGCTCCTAAGCCCAATCAAAAACCCGCAGTAGAAACGGGAAAAAATGTTCGTGGTATCAAGAACGCATCCTTGGTTATCCTCGCTTGCTTCATTATCGCAGTTCTCCTGTTCCTCTTCCTTTTCGGTAATCCCTCTCACTTTGAATTTGACGGTGACTATGCCGGCTCATCTATGTGGTTCGCTCCCGATGAACTCAAATATCACCCCAATGACCTTATCGGTACTATCTTCAAGGGTGGTGTGATCGTGCCTATCCTTCAAACTCTCTTCCTCACCGTTATCGTTCTTTCTGTTGAACGTGCTATCGCTCTCGGAAGCGCTAAAGGTAAAGGTAACATCACTAAATTTGTCGCTGATATCAAAGCTTGCCTCGCTAAAAACGACATCGCTAAAGCTCAGCAGCTTTGCAAAGCTCAGCAGGGTTCAGTTGCTGCTGTAGTTGCTGCCGCTCTCGTTCGCTACAAAGAAATGGACGAAAACACTGTCCTCTCTAAAGAACAGAAAGTTGCTACTCTTCAGAAAGAAGTTGAAGAAGCTACCGCTATGGAAATGCCTTCTCTTCAGCAGAACCTCCCCATCGTCGCTACCCTCACCACTCTCGGTACTCTCGTCGGTCTTCTCGGTACTGTAATCGGTATGATCAAATCATTCCAGGCTCTTTCTGCTTCTGGTGCTCCTGACTCAACCGAACTTTCAACCGGTATCTCTGAGGCACTTGTGAACACCGCCTTCGGTATCGCAACCGGTGCTTTCGCTGTTATCTCTTACAACTTCTACACCAACAAGATCGACAACCTCACCTACGCTATCGACGAAATCGGCTACTCTATCGTTCAGACATTTGCAGCCAACCACTAATCCCCTATTTTCCAACTAATATAACATTTCGGTAAAATATGGGAAAAGTAAAAATTAAAAGAAAGAGCACCCTCATCGACATGACCGCGATGAGTGACGTTACCGTTCTTTTGCTTACTTTCTTCATGTTGACCTCTACATTCCTCGCCAAGGAACCTGTCACCGTGATCACTCCGGCCTCTGTTTCAGAGATCAAGGTGCCCACTTCAAACGTGGCTTCGGTTCTGGTGAGCCCCGAAGGAAAAGTTTACCTCGCTGTCCTCGGTGAAGCCGATCTCGCTTCTTATGACGAGTCTTGGTCTTCTGAGGGCGTCCGCAAGGAAGCACTTCTCTCGGCAGCACGTAAATATGAAGAAGTAACAGGCAAAAAAACCGGCATCACTACAGCTGATGCTGATAAATTTGCCAAGCTCGGTACGTTTGGAGTGCCTTTGGCCAAGATGCACGAGTTCCTCGCTCTTGACCAGGCAAAACAGGATGAATTCATGGGTGACATGGCTAATGCCGATGCAGGTATTCCTATGACCGACATCGTTTATCAGAATGCTGACGGTGCCCGTGAAATCACCAACGAGTTCCAGATCTGGATGCGTGCTATCTACAACTCCGGCAATAGTAACCTTCAGGACGCTATGAAGAAAGGCGAAGGTATCGCTGTTAAAGCTGACCGCGGCACCAACTACTCAACTCTTCACCAGATTCTTGATAACCTCCAGACTATCAAAATGAACCGTTTTAGCGTTATGACCGCGCTTAAAACAGAAAACGACTAATCATTATGGCACAAATAGAACAATCCGACGGCGGCAAAAAGAAAAAAGGCGCCCAGAAAAAGATGGCTATCCACGTGGACTTTACTCCGATGGTGGATATGAACATGCTTCTGATTACGTTCTTCATGCTCTGTACTACAATGATTAAGTCACAGACTCTCAACATTTCTCTTCCTTCTAACGAGAAGATTGAGAATGAAGAACAGCAATCAAAAGCGAAAAACTCTGAAGCTATTACCCTTATCCTCACTACCGAACGTGATGCTAACGGTAATGTGAAGTCTGACGCGGAAGGTCGTCCTATGAACATCATTTACTACTATGAAGGTAAACCGTTCATCGATGACTCTGACAAAGACGGACTTATTGACCAGTCGCCCGACGGCTACGGTATCCTCCGTGCCGAGAAATTCCTCGGTAACACTCCCGAAGGCGAACAAGGTATCCGCAAAATTCTCCACAACAAGAACAAGGATGCTCTTGCTAAGATTGACGAACAGAAAGCTCTCTGGCGTGAGAAAAAAATCACCGATGAAGAGTTCCAGAAAAAGGCTAAGGAGATTCGTAATGACTCTACCCTTACCCGTCCTGTTGTCATCATCAAAGCTACTCCCGAAGCTTCGTGGGAAAGCGTGATTACTGCCCTTGACGAGATGCAGATTAACCAGATCTCTCGTTATCAGATTGATAACATCAATCAGGTTGACTCGGCTCTCATACTCGATTACCTGGCTAAGAATCCCAAGAAATAATCGTGATGATTGACTATATTTATTAACTGCTTAAAATGTAAGAAAATGGCAAAAGATGTAGATCTTTCATCAAAAGAGTGGCGCGACCTTATTTTCGAAGGTAAGAATAAAGAGTTCGGTGCTTACGAACTCCGCCGCAAATCAGACGCTCGTCACAACAAAGCCGTGCTCTGTACCATTATTGGTTTGATTGTTGTCTTGATTGGCTGCTATATCTACGGTATTTATAACGACTATAAAATCGCACAGCGTGAGGCCGAAATCCTTGCTGCTGCCGAAATGGCCGAAATGAGTGCCCTTGAAGATGAGCCGGAACCCGAACCTGAGGAAGAAGAAGTTCAGCAGCGTGTTGAAGAACAGCAGCCCGAAGCTCTTCCCGAAGAAATCCTCAACACTATGAAGGCTACCGAAATTGCTATCGCTGCCGACGAAGAAGTTGTTGAAGAAATCAAATCTCAGGACGAAATCAAGGAATCAACTACTGCTCTCGGTTCAACTAACTTTGACCAGGGTACTGACGACATCAACGTCGTTCGTGAGTACAAGGAAGAGGTTATCGTTGAAGAGAAAGCTCCTGTTGATGACAATCAGGTATTCCAGTCAGTAGAACAGATGCCCCAGTTCCCCGGTGGTGAAACAGCGCTTCTCAAATGGGTTGCTGATCACCTTCACTATCCCACTATGGCCGCTGAAAACAACATCCAGGGTCGCGTAGTAGTTTCATTCGTCGTTACCAAGACCGGTAAAATCGGTGAAGTGAAAATTCTCCGCGCCCGTGACCCGGACCTTGACAAGGAAGCTGTTCGCGTTGTTAAACAGCTCCCCGACTTCATCCCCGGTAAGATGAATGGTCAGGCTGTGAACGTGTGGTACAACCTCCCCGTTGTATTCCGTCTCCAGGGCGTTTAATCTCTGAATTTTAGAATTAGACAACTACTATAAGGCGATGTGTCTCTAATCGACACATCGCCTTTATATTATTATGAAAATACTACTGCTTGGTGATTATTCGGGTTTGCATGCTACGCTGGCATGTTGTCTTAGCCGGCGTGGTCATCATGTCACGGTCATATCAGACCGTGGTAACTATATGATGACCGATACCGATATTTGTCTTGTCCGTGATCCTGGTACTTTGGGTAGTGTGAGATATTTGCTTGATTGTCTGTCGTTGTTACCGCGTCTGAGAGGGTATGATGTAGTTCAGTTGATTAATCCCAATTTCCTTAAACTTAAACCCTCGAAAATCAGATTTTTTTACGATTATTTGAGATCAAATAACCGCTCGGTGTTTCTTACGTTGGCTGGTAATGATTATTATTTTGTCAAGGCCTGTATCGAGGGAAAGCTTTTTCGATATTCTGAATTCAGGATTGGTGATAAGCCGACTTCCTATGCGCGACAATATCCCGAGCGGGAATATGCTTGGCTTGGAAAATCAAACGAGCGCTATGCACGACATGTTTATGAGACGATTGATGGTGCGATGGCTGTCTTGCCCGAGTATTTTATGAGCGCTGAGCCTGTGCTCGGTGAGAGACTTTCATATACCGGTATCCCTCTTGATGTTGATAATATAAAATTGCCACCAGCCGATTTCTCAGTTGATATTCCGGTAACATTTTTTGTAGGAATTAAATCGGAAATGGAGCTGCAAAAAGGATTTGATATTATTTTACCGGCAGTTAAACAGATTGTGGATCGTTACCCCGACAGGTGTCGCCTGAAAATTGTCCGTGATCTTCCGCTCGATAAATATTTGAATGAAATGGCTGGTGCTCATGTGGTCATAGACCAGCTTTATTCATATTCCCCTGCGACAAATGCCCTCATGACAATGGCTTCGGGTCGTGCCGCTCTGTCAGGTGCCGAACCCGAATATTACGATTTTATAAAGGAAAAAGATGCCTATCCTGTTGTCAGACTGAATCCCTATACCGACCTGCAAAGCGACTTAATTCGATTGATTACTGACCGAGATTCGTTAATATCACGTTCAATAGACGGTCCCTCGTTTGTTAGACGTCATAACGATGTCAACATTGTTGCCGACCGTTTTGTTGCTCATTGGATGTCGGTTCTCGGTAAATCTTGATATGGAAATGAAACTGGAAGTACAGATTGCGACTCATGGATTGAATGGGATGGACATGATTGATGTCGGTAAATATCCACGTAGTTCAAATGTGTCATATCGTGTAGGTTGGCAGCATGGTACCTTGTCATTAAAACCGAGAGATGACTTTGAAGTAATGGTTAACTCGGCTCGATGTCTTACCGAAAACCGTAATATATTGATTGAGGCTGCCGAGGACGACATCGTGCTATTTGCCGATAACGATATATCGTATACATCAGTTGGACTAAAATCGGTTATAGACGCTTTTGAATCACATCCGGAAGTGGGTTTTATATGCTTCAAAATGGGGGGAGTCGATAAGAAATATCCATCCGGTCAGTTTTTCATGAACAAACCTCCTAAAGGATATTACACTTCAAGTTGGGAGATTGCTGTAAGAACGTGCGTCCTGTGTCACACCGGAGTTAGATTTGACACTCGATTTGGACTCGGATCACGATATATATGTTGTGAAGAGACGGTTTTTATAGACCGGCTCATTGCCAGCGGTGTGAAAGGAATGTATCTTCCGTTCATTATCGGCAGCAATGATGGTGGGGTGACAACGGGTGCCGACTCTATTTATAGAAATGAAGTTAATGAAGCAAAGGGAGCTGCGTTGGCTGTTACCCGAAGATGGTCCGGATTGGCACGCTTGTTGGTACGATCGGTGAGAAACCTATCGGCCTCGGAACTGATATTTGGTTTGAAGGGTTATTTTTCGGTTATTTTGAACGTTTGATTTCAATCGAATCCACACGACATTTTACATCAAATCCTGTTGCCCGTGTGCGCGGTTGACGGCTACCGATATAGAAAAACGACTGTTGACGGTCCCATGAGTTCCATCGTAGCTGACGGGTTTCTCCTGCAGGAATATCTGTGCGAATCGATTCTGTCATTTTGTTGAGTTGCCTGCCGGAACGGTCAAAATATTCGATTGTGATAAACACGCCTGCCAGCTCTTTGTCTGACTTGTTTGTGAAAAACATGGTCTCGTAGTATGAATTGAGCGGTTTGTCAAATCCTGAAAGACAATACAGTGTATCATTGTCAAGGACATGCAATATAATCGGTTTAACCGAGTCGATCGTTTGCATGGGCGTGAGTCTCCGCTCTATTTTGAGATTGTGGCGTGTGGTCGATTGCTTGCGTTGAGCTATTGCTCCAGGCAATGCCAAAAATAGGGCGACAAGAACGATTGCTATAGGTTTCACAGGTATCGGGGCGATTTAAATGTTGACGGTTCGACAGGATAAAGTTTGATGCACCCGTCAAGCGACTCGTCACGGGTGTGACGGTTGACGACTGTTACACGAAAAAGGTATGGAATCCAACGCCACAAAGACACTGACATCCCCGATTTATCTTTTACAAACGACATGTGCCCCTCATCATTAAGATGGGCTGTAAATTTATGATACCGGTCTTTGCTGTCGGTTGTGCCTTTAAGTCGACAGTCAAAATAATCGGCTTTGGCGGTTGGCCATGCCTGACCTATAAGTTCGCCGGGTTTGACTCCTGAGCCGTCAACCGGTTGGACCATGATGACGCTGTAGCTTGGCGGTTCTCCATCAGGATGAGCCGGATTGCTGTCGCGTATAATCAGGACCGTGGCTCCGTTGTCGGTAAATTGCCACAATCCTTCAAACCTTGTCGGTCCGGTTCGGTCAAGAAGATCTATGGCCAGTTCCCGGTTCACGATGTCGGTGGCGCCTGACGGCAGGGCTGTAAAAAGCAAAACTGTCACTACCGTTAACGGCAGCAACAGTTTTAAAGAGGGGAGAGTGTATCGGTTCATTTAAAAGAATGATTTCAGACGGTGGCAAACTTGTAAGAGAAGCCAAAGCTGAGAATCTCCTTTACCTGCCATGTGTGCCAGCGCGAATCTTCCAAACGAGGTGTCTGCGAGTCATAGCGGAGGTGTAGGTAAAGCTGGGTCGACAGGAATCGGTTGATGTCAAACGACAGCGTGTGTTCCCAGTCGCTTTGGAAATAGTTGTAGTCAGAGAACGCAAACAGGCGGGTGGCATACTTGATATTGTAGGTCAGCTGCCAGTTGATTGTTCCCTCAAAGCTCGAACCATACTGGTTGTCGGTGTGATGTCCCTCCTTGATACCGAACAGAGTCGGGTCAATTTTGTCATTTGTACAAATCTTTAGGTTGTAGGAGAGGGGAGCGATTGAGGCCTTGGCATCAAAAGTCTTTTTAGGGTTTGTGTAGGCATAGGTCATACCGACACCGATGTTGAGTTCGCCCGGCGAGAGAAATGCAGCTTTAAGATTGTTGGTGTTGGTGGCATAATTGTTGAGTAGCTGTGTCTTGAATGTTCCGGTCACCGAGTAATACCAGTGTTTTGACGCTTTCACACCAAAATTGGTGTTGATTTGAAAGAGGTCTTCCGATATACTGTAGTTGCGGAGTGTGTCGTCGGGCGCACTGTTCATGGCAAGTTTGTATCGGATAGTGTTATCAAACAAAAACTTGGGATGGAACGCCTCGTTAAGTTTTATGTTATAGGCCGCATTCACTATCATGTTCAAGTTGTTGTTACCGCCCTGATACCAGTTGGGCGACACATAGGCTTGAGAAAACTGAACCGACCCGTTGAAGTTATAAAGCCAGTTGCGTCGCTCGACCTCGACAGGCTTGGGCGCGTCGGTCACGACCTTGGTCGTCTCAAGTTCCTTGATGACAATCTGTGCTTTGGATGGATCGATTTCGGCCTGATAAACTTTTGGAGGCTCGGGGAGGAGTGTCTCGATATATGGAATCAGGTCGGGATTGTTATATGTAACCGAGGCTATCATGTCGTCGATGCGTCGCTGGAGCGACTTTTGGCGATCAATCCAGCTAAAAGCCGGGTCGGTGTTGCCGTTCTTGAGTCCATTGAGAATACTGGCGCTGTCGCGGAGATTATAACCTGTAAATACAATCGGACCGAACAGACGTGACGGTAACCTCATGTCACCGACAAATAGGGTAGTGTCAACTACAAGCGTGTCGCCGCGTGCAGTTACAAAAGTATCGTCAACATCAAAAAACTGAGCCGATAAACGGTCGAGTCCCGAAGTCTGGGCTGTCACATGACTTCCCGCTCCCAAAAACGTAAGCAGAAGTATGAGATTTAAACTTGAAAAGAACTTGCACATAAAACTTATTGCCTGAAAGCTGTGGTTTATAATGTGATTTATGGATTTTCTGCAAAGTTAAATCTTTTTTTGAAACTATGCAATTAAGATATCATTCAATAGACCGGCTCGACAAAAAAACAATCATGTCATGTAGCTGAAAAGTCATATCGGTCATGTGGTCTCAATGTTGTTATTATCCAAACATCACTATAAGAAATCTTGTAAATTTTCTCCTCAAAAAATTGGACAATCTATAAATTATGTCGTATCTTTGCCGAGAAAATCGGCGTTATCACGTTTTCGCCGGCTTTGCCCAATTAATCAAATAACTAAAACCATAAAAACAATAACTAAAAACCATAAACAAACAACCAACATGAAGAAACACAATTTCTATGCAGGTCCCTCGATCCTGAGCCAGTACACTATCAAGAATACTGCCGATGCAGTTATCAACTTTGCTGACATGGGTCTTTCAATCCTTGAAATCTCTCACCGCAGCAAACAGTTCCAGGCAGTGATGGACGAAGCTACAGCTCTCGTTAAAGAACTTCTCGAAGTTCCCGAAGGCTACAGCGTTCTTTTCCTCGGCGGCGGTGCAAGTCTCCAGTTCTGTATGGTTCCTTTCAACCTTCTTCAGAACAAAGCCGCTTACCTCAACACCGGTGTTTGGGCTACCAAAGCTCAAAAAGAAGCAAAACTCTTTGGCGAGGTTATCGAAGTAGCTTCTTCTAAAGATAAAAACTTCAACTACATTCCCAAAGACTACACTGTTCCCACCGATGTAGACTATTTCCACTACACAACCAACAACACTATCTACGGTACTGAAATCAGAAAAGATCCCGAAGTTGGTAACGTTCGTCTCGTGGCCGACATGTCATCTGACATCTTCAGCCGTCCCGTTGACGTTTCTAAATATGACCTCATATATGCAGGTGCTCAGAAAAACCTCGCTCCCGCCGGCGTTACCATCGTTATCGTCCGCGACGAGGCTCTCGGTCATGTAACCCGTGAAATCCCCACCATGCTTGACTATCGCACCCACGTTAAGAAAGGTTCGATGTTCAATACTCCTCCGGTGCTCCCCATCTTCTCGGCTCTCCAGACCCTCAAATATTACAAATCGCTCGGCGGTATCCGCGAAATCGAGAAAACCGACATCGCCAAAGCTGCCAAACTTTATGAGGCTATCGACTCAAGCAAGATGTTTGTCGCTACAGTTCCCAACCACGAAGACCGCTCTATCATGAACGTTTGCTTCGTTATGAAACCTGAATATGCCGAACTCGAAAAAGACTTTATCGATTTTGCCACTGCTCAGGGCATGATGGGTATCAAAGGACACCGCGACGTTGGTGGTTTCCGTGCTTCGCTCTACAATGCTCTTCCCATGGAAAGCGTAGACGCTCTCATCGCTTGCATGAACGAATTCCAGGCCAAACACTAATTCTGCCGGTAAAATGAAAGTATTAGTAGCTACCGAAAAACCGTTTGCAGCTGTAGCTGTTGACGGCATCCGCAAAGTCATCGAGGAAGCCGGTTATGAACTCGAGCTCCTTGAGAAATATACCGACAAAAAAGATCTCCTCGCTGCTGTTGCCAACGCTGATGGCCTTATCATCCGTAGCGACAAAGTTGACGCTGAAGTCCTCGACGCTGCAAAACAGCTCAAAGTAGTTGTTCGTGCCGGTGCCGGTTATGACAACGTTGACCTCGAGGCTGCCACCGCCCACAATGTTTGTGTTGAGAACACTCCCGGCCAGAACTCTAACGCTGTTGCCGAGCTCGTTTTCGGTATGGCTGTCATGGCTGTCCGCAACATGTATGACGGTACATCGGGCACCGAGCTCAAAGACAAAAACATAGGTATCCATGCATTTGGTCAGGTTGGCCGCAATGTAGCCCGCATCGCCAAAGGTTTTGGCATGGAAGTAAGCGCTCTCGACCCCTATTGCCCCGATGAAGTTATCGTTGCAGCCGGTGTTACTCCCGTTCATTCGGTAGAAGAGCTCTACAAAAACAACCGCTTTGTATCGCTTCACATCCCCGCTACAGCCGAAACCAAGAAATCGGTCGGTTATGATCTCATCACCCTTCTTCCCAAAAACGGTGTGCTCATCAACACCGCCCGTAAGGAAGTTATCGACGAGGAAGGTCTTGCCAAGGCACTCCGCGAGCGTACCGACATCAAGTATGTAGCCGATATCAAACCCGACTCGGCCGACGCTCTCAAAGAAGAATTTGGCAACCGAGTATTCTTCACACCCAAGAAAATGGGTGCTCAGACATCAGAAGCCAATATCAACGCCGGTATCGCTGCCGCCCATCAGGTTGTAGCTTTCCTTCGTGATGGCATCAACAAATTCCAGGAAAACAAATAAATTTAGGTTACCAGAATATTTGCGGACACGTCTCCGGAATCCATATCCGGAAGCGTGTCCGCTTCCTTTTTATCCTTCTTAATCTTTCGATATTACTGATAATCTTTCCAAAAAAAGTTAAATTTCCCCACTTGACAGTAAAAAACTTGTGTAAGGCACAATTTATTATCTGACTATTTCTTAATTTTGTGTTGGAAAATAAATCATATAACATGCTTAAACGAATTTTATTTATAGCATTATTTATCGGCGCCTCAGTCTGCGCCTTTGCAAGCTCGCCACGCGTTGACGTCGATCTTAACCGTATCAAAATTGAAGTTGCCCAGAATCCCGGTGAATATCAGGCATTGATGAACCGTTTTCTCATCGGTGACACCACGCTCACTCTTGATCAGGTGGCAAAAATCTATTATGGATACGCGTTCTCCTATGACTATGATCCTACGGACCATAACGATGCCGTTACCCGGGCTTATGACTCTCGAGATTATGCTGAAACCTGGCGTCTTTGCGAGGATGCGTTGCGAATCAACCCCGTGTCGCTCGACCTCACAATCAAGGCTCTTGTAGCGGCCAATAATGGTAACGATGAAAAAGCGCGTAAAAACATTTCAACCCTTCAAAACCGCTATGCCATGCTCACCGATCTCATTCTCGCGTCGGGCAAAGGTACGTCACCCGAGTCTCCTTTCATCGTTATCTGTGAGGATGATATGGGTCGCATCGTGAGCAACGTAATCTGTGTAGAATCTACCACAGGTCGCGCTACCGTTCGCGACATTGATGCCATCAAGGTTAAGTTGCCGACAAGCTCGCGACAGCACATCCTCTATTTCGATAATACAATCCAAAAAAATTACGAGCGCGAAAAAGATCGCCGGTAAATATCAAAACTATCGTCGGCGATAAAGTCCAAGATATTCAATGACAAGAACAGGGCGGTGTGTCAAAACTTGACGCATCGCCTTTTTTCGTACCTTGTATTCAGTTCTTCGTCTCCGACGAAATGATATTCTTGTAAACACTTGTCAATCAACCACTACATACCGAAGGCGCGTCCCTACAACCAATGCTGATGAATTTTAATTAGCGGTCTGGACGGAAATTTCCTCGCCAAATATGCAAATTATGCAAAATAGGAACTTTAAGTGTGATAAGACGTTTTAAATATAAAGATATTAAATTAATAAAAATGAAACGATTATGAATGACCGATTGACATATAAAGAAAAAGAAGAATTACCCGACTCTGTATTCGGATTGCCCGAACGTCGCGAATATCCAATGCCCGATGCCGCCCATGTGAGAGCCGCCGAGGCCTATTTCCGTTACTGTCCCGAAGAGCTTAAACCCAGGTTGGCCAAGGCGATTTTGCAGCGTGCCCGCGAGTATGGCGTCGATGTTAAAAGCGACGTCATTAACGAGTATGCACAACAATAGGGCAAATTTGCAAAAAGTTAAATTTTTATAAGACTATCTCACTCTATGGCATCAAAACCGTGTTTTAAAAGCCAAAAGTGCTACCTTTGTATATTCAAAAATCAATATATTCTCAATGACTATTGACGATTTTAAAGATATTGCCCCATATAACGATAGCGATTTCAGGGACCGGATGGCCGAGCTCGTGACCGAGCCCGGGTTTGAGCATGCGGTAAAGTATGTGATGCCCCATGTCGATTATCAGGCTTTTGTAGAGCAACTTAAATCAATTGGCAGCAAAAACGAACTACAAAAAAAGGTGATGCTCCCCTTTCTTGAGCTTCTCGAAAGGAAGACGAGTTCGGGCATGACTTTCAGCGGTGCCGAGAACTACAGCACAGACAAAAGTTATACCATCATCACCAACCACCGTGACATCGTTCTTGATGCATCGTTTCTGAATCTGAATCTTCTTCATGCCAACCTCCCGACAACCGAGGTCGCTATCGGTGACAATCTGCTCATTTATGAGTGGATCAACAATCTGGTGAGGCTCAACAAGAGTTTTATCGTGCGCCGCAATCTCAAAATCAAGGAATCGCTTGAAGCAGCCCGCCACCTGTCGGCCTATATCCATTTTTGTATCTCGACCAAAAAGGAATCAATATGGATTGCCCAGCGCGAGGGTCGCGCAAAAGATTCGAGCGACCAAACCCAGGAGAGCCTTATCAAAATGCTCGGACTCTCGGGGCCGTCCGAATCGATGCGTGACAACATCGTGGCTGTCAACCTTATGCCCACGTCGATTTCCTATGAATATGACCCGAACGACTATCTTAAAGTCAAGGAATACATACTCAAACAGCGTGATCCCGAGTTTAAAAAATCGCAGCACGACGACCTGCTGAGCATGGAGACTGGCATAATGTCATTTAAAGGACAGATTCATTTCCACATATCGCCGTGCATATCGGACGAGCTTGCAAAACTACCTGCCGAAATGACCAAGCAGGAGTTCTTGCGCGCGACATGTGACCTCATAGACCGTCGCATACATGCCGGATATCAGATATACCCGATCAACTATGTGGCCTATGACAAAATCAACGGCTGCCGACGATTTGGCGACCGCTACACTCCCCAACAGGAGGAGAGCGTAAACAGCTACATCGAAAAACAGCTTGCCCGCGTCGATATCCCCGACATCACTCCCGAAGAAATGGACCTTATGCGTGAGCGGATGTACTGCATGTATTCAAACCCGCTCATCAACAAGCTCAAAGCCGAAGACGGGCAATAACAGTTCAACTCAACGACAATGCGCCTTCCCGTTATATTTCTGGCTGTACTCATTATACTCGATATTATTGTCGACGGCTATATCTACATGACCATATCACGCAGGTCACCCTACAGCCGGCGCACCACGATGCAACGAATCCACGTGACGGTATCGGTTGTATTTCTCGCGGCTCTTATATCTTTGATTTTCATGCCTGTGAGAAGCGGGAGCGACACATCGCTGAGGATAGTAATGTGGATTTTATATGCCTATCTGACAGTCTATGTTCCAAAAGTTGTATGGATCATATTTGACCTGACCGCATCAATACCGAAGCTGTTTCACCGCCGCCGTGCAGGATGGCTGTCAAGCATAGGTCTGTTGTGTGGCATAGGCATTTTCGGAGCCATGTGGTGGGGTGCGCTCATCAACCGTTTTTCGATTGATGTCAAGAAAGTCGATGTGACAATCAAGGACCTGCCCGCGGCATTTGACGGTTATACAATCGCCCAGTTTTCAGACCTTCACACCGGGACTTTTGGCAACGACACTACGTTTGTGGCCAAACTTGTCGACCGTATCAACTCGCTTAAGCCCGACCTGATTGTATTTACCGGCGACATTGTCAACCGAAATTCAAACGAGCTGAAGCCGTTTGTTCCGGTTCTATCCAAACTGAAAGCCCCCGACGGAGTAATTTCGATTCTCGGCAATCACGACTATGGCGACTATACTAACTGGCCGTCGGAGGGATCCAAGAAACAGAATATGGAGCTGCTCTCCCGTCTGCAAAAACAGATGGGATGGGATTTGTTGCGCAACGAGTCGCGCGATATTTTCCGTGCCAATGATTCTATACTCATCATTGGTGTCGAGAATATAGGCGACCCGCCATTTCATGTGTATGGTTCGCTTAAAAAAGCGTGTTCCGACACATCGACGCCCCAGACAAAAATATTGCTGTCGCACAATCCGTCCCACTGGCGCGATTCAATCGCCGACAATAAGCAACATAATATCGACCTCACTCTGGCAGGCCACACACATGCCATGCAGATAGAGATTGCCGGGCTATCGCCGGCTGTATTCCGCTATCCCACCTGGGGCGGAATGTATAATGACCGCACAACATCCAACCGGCTGTATGTCAACATAGGCTCGGGCACCGTCGGGTTACCCATGAGAATAGGGGCCACTCCCGAAATCACTCTATTTACGCTCCACAGCGCCCGCTGACGGCCCTAAATTTACCCATCAAAACACGAAATTCCATAAAAGTGGATATAATCAAAGAAATCGCGCGACAGCTGTCGCTTGACAACAGCCGCGTCGCTGCAGTCGTAAAACTGCTTGACGACGGCGCTACAATTCCATTTATAAGCCGTTATCGCAAGGAAGCTACCGGCGGCATGGACGAGGTATCGATTCTTGCCGTCGCCGACAACCTTAACCGCCTGCGCGAGCTCGAAAAGCGCAAGGCCGCCGTCATCGAGTCAATCGAGAAACAGGGAGCCTTGACCGATGAGCTTAGCCGCCGCATTGCCGAAACAACCGACAGTGTGACCCTTGAGGACATATATCTGCCGTTTAAACCGCGTCGACGCACACGGGCGACCGTCGCCATCGAGAACGGTCTCGAATCCCTTGCCCGTGCCATTATGAAAGGCTCAAATCCGCGCTCGACAGCAGGGAAATATATCAACGATAAAGTAGCTGACATCGATGACGCACTTGCCGGCGCGTCGGATATCATCGCGGCATGGCTCGCCGAGGATGAGCGGTCGCGACGTCTGGTAAGACGCATGTATCAGCGTGACGCCATAATCTCGTCACGTGTGGTCAAAGGCAAGGAGGACGAGGGAGCCAAATATAGCCAGTATTTTGATTTTGCCGAGCCGCTGCGCCGCTGCTCATCCCACCGCTTACTGGCAATGCTTCGCGGCCAAAACGAGGGTTTTCTTAGAATAGGACTGTCAATTGACGACGACAAGGCTCTTGACCGGTTGTGTGACAGCTTTATTCCATCGCGCGTTCCCGACTCATATGCCGGCTTCATAGCCGATGCCGTCGAGGATGGCTACAAACGACTGCTTGCTCCATCGATCGAAAACGAGGTGATGGCCGAGGCCCGCAAGAATGCCGACAAGGTTGCCATCGACGCGTTTGCCGACAATCTCGGCCAACTGTTGATGTCGCCTCCGTTGGGTCGCAAAAATGTACTTGCAGTCGATCCGGGGTTCAGAACCGGCTGTAAAGTCGTGTGCCTTGATTCGCAGGGTAATCTGCTTTATAATGACGTCATATACCCCACCGCACCCAAAAACGACACCGTCGGATCGTCACGCAAGATTACCCGCCTTGTCGAAACATATAAAATCGACGCTATCGCTCTTGGCAACGGCACTGCATCGCGCGAGACCGAAGCCTTTTTAAAAGGAATACGCTACCCTCGACCGGTCGAGGTATATGTGGTGAGCGAAGATGGTGCATCGGTCTACTCGGCCTCGTCGATTGCCCGCGAGGAGTTTCCCGATAAAGATGTGACCGTCCGCGGAGCCGTCTCGATAGGTCGCCGTCTCATAGACCCGCTTGCCGAGCTTGTAAAGATTGATCCCAAAAGCATAGGAGTTGGACAGTATCAGCATGACGTTGACCAGTCGGCACTTAAATCGGCCCTCGATTTTACTGTTATGAACTGTGTGAACAAGGTGGGGGTCGACGTGAACACAGCCTCGCCACGACTGCTATCATATGTTGCCGGCATAGGTGACTCGCTGGCCGAGTCGATCGTGCGTTACCGCGCCGAGAACGGCGATTTTACCAACCGGCGTCAATTGCTCAAGGTGCCACGCCTCGGTGCAAAAGCATTTGAGCAGTCTGCCGGATTTCTACGCATCACTTCGGGCGACAATCCGCTTGACAACAGCGCTGTCCATCCCGAAAGCTATCCCGTAGTGGAACGCATGGCCCGCGATATGGGTGTGACGGTTTCGGCGCTTACGGGCAACCCTGAACTCGCCGCCAAAATCGACAAATCGCGCTATGTCACCGACAAAATCGGACTCCCGACACTCAACGACATCGTCAGCGAACTCGAAAAGCCGGGACGCGACCCGCGACAAACAATCGCTGTTCTTGAATTTGATGAATCGGTTCGCGACATCTCTGACCTCAAAATCGGAATGATACTTAACGGCATTGTCAACAATATCACCGATTTTGGTGTCTTTGTAGACATTGGCGTGCATCAGAGCGGGCTTGTCCATGTATCTCAAATATCGGACCGATGCATAAACTCACCCCGCGATGCCGTAAAACTACATCAGCATGTCAGGGTAAAGGTTATCGATGTAGACCTCAAGCGCAATCGCATTTCCCTCTCAATGAAAGATCTATGACCCGCGTTGTAATCGGTATAGGTAGCAATGTGGACCCGAGTGACCACCGTGTTGCCAAGGCAATTGACTACCTCAGAACGGCTCTCGACAAGGCTGTCAGTTCATCGGTTTACGGTACTCAGCCCGAGGGAGACGCACACTATCCCTATTCAAACGCTGTCATTGCCGGATATACCGATTTGACTCGTCACGAGATTATCAACTTATTAAAACGATATGAAGCCGACAACGGTCGTACCCCCGCGCAAAAGGCCGTCGATATAGTCCCGATCGACCTTGATCTGGTTGTATATGGCGAGGAGATATTGAGGCCCGGCGATTTCAATGCCTCATATTTCATGACCGGTTACCGGCAGTTAGAACCGGTATGACCGGATGAACTCTTTTGAACCGTAGTTGTTTTTATAGTAAAGATTAAAGTGTATACAAGATATGAAAACAACTCTACGAATTTTAGGCATAGGTTTTATTATGTCGATCGGAACAATGTTCATGGCTCAGGCCCAATCATTTTATACCGGTGTAGGTCCGGCTATTTCTGAAGGTGTTTCAAAAGTAAAACTCCCGGCAGCAGCCAACAAATATATATCCAATTATTTTGAAGGTGTCAGCATCGTCAAGGCCGACAGGGAATTTATGTCGGGCAGCTATGATGTTGAAATGGCCGATGGAACCGAACTCGAGTTTAACAAAGATGGTAAAATCATCGAAATTGATGCTCCCGACGGATATGCCCTCAGCAACCGCACTCTCGGCAGCATTCTTCCGGCCAAAGCCATCGAGACACTACGCAATCTCGGTACTGACCAGCTTGTAACCAATGTCGAGAAAACCGCTCAGGGTTACACCGCTGAGATTGCCGGCAACGACGACATGGAATATCAGTTTAACAACCGTGGTGAAATCGTCAGCATCTCTTATGACTGATTAAAAACGATAACACATATCCAATCAATAAATAGTTGAAATCTGCGGTGTGTCAATAATTTGGCACATCGCTGTTTTTGTATTTGATGTAGGAACGTGCCTTTGGCACGTAGTGGTTGATTAACAGTGATTTGCGCTCCTTACGTGCCGAAGGCACGTCCCTACAAAATTATTAAATGTTTATTCTGACACAGCCTCTTTTTATATAACATACCGGTCATACAAAATAGGAAGGACTGTCTCACGACAGCCCTTCCCGTTACCTTAAATTTTAATTGTTATCAATAGCCTTGACAACCCCTCCGGGCTGTCTTGTACTCCGTAGAGTACCTCCTTAAATTCTTAGGCCAATTATCACCTTTATTGGTGCTCACTAAATGTATATAATTTTATAGTTGCTTTTAATGGCCACGGAATTTACTTTTTAGAGACCGAGAAGCGACTGGTCGGCTTCTTTATTGTAAGTAAACTCGTTCTGAGGAATAGCGGCTACCCAGCCGTGCATGAAGTCAGGTTGATAAGTATTGGCAACCGATTTGGGGAACGAACCCATATTCTCGATGTTTTCAGCATCAAAAGTTTTGAATTGGATAACTTCGCCCCAACGTTTGAAGTCAAACCAGTTGAAGCCTTCACCCCAAAGCTCAATGCGGCGCTGAAGTTTAACCTCGGCGAGGAGAGCGGCACCTGTACCGTTGAAGCTGTATTCCGGGTCACGTTTTGCCATGAGCTCTTTCAGGCAAGACTGAGCGGTTGCGTTGTCTCCGTTCTGGCAAGCAGCCTCGGCTTCGATAAGAAGCATTTCGGCGCTACGCATGTAGGGTGCCCAACAAGAAGAGTAACCGTCATCAAGACCCTGGAATTTGAACTGGACACCAAAGGGTAAACCTTTAGAATTAAGATTATACACACCGTCGGCAAGTGTCGAGCGTGAATTTGCTTTAGTCACGGCTGTACCGTAATCTTTGATGAAGTTCCACATCGCAAGGTTTTTGTCTTTAGGTTTGGAACCTGAACCTGTGATTGAATAAAGATATGTCTGAGCTGAATAAAGTTTGGTATCAAAGAAATCTTCAGCTGTTACACCATATTTTTTTGCCAAATCGGGAGCATGCTGAACGGTGAGCGGACCAAAATATGCGCGCGAGCGGATATCGGTTGCTTTCATCTCCTTGTAAAGAGTATATTCCATCGCTGCAGCATAACCCCATGTACCTGACACATAGTGACCGTTGCAGGCATAGTGGTTACCGAAGTTCCAGTAGTAGATACCGAGGGGATCTTGTGCCGGAGCCCACATAGTTTCAGTTGTCTCGGTCGAGAAACCGTTCAGATAGTCCTCAGCCTTCATGATGGGATAAGCCTGACGGGCATCGTGAGCCATCTTCTGGGCTGTCTGATAGTCGTTTTTAAGAAGAGCAAGGCGGGCAAAGATACCGCGTGCTACATTCTCGTCTACGTAGAAGAGGTCCTCACCACGTTTTTTCTTGGTAAGCTCAAAGCAGCGGATTGCCTCGGTGAGGTCACTGTAAAGCTGGTCATATACCTCATTACATGTGTTGAGAGGATGTTCATTGGGTTCACCGGCGTGAATACGGAGAACGATGCAATATTTGTTACCGTTGTCCGAGTCGGCCCAGCGGGGTGCATAAATCTGCATCAGGCGGGTGTAGGCGTGGGCACGCATTGTGAGTGCCGAGCCTTTTAACCAAAGCTGGTTGCTGTCGGTTGTCTCGTCGTCGATATCGGCGAGGATTGAGTTTGCCGAGCCGATGATTGAATAGGCATAGCGGTACATCCAGGCTGGCCACCATCCGTTGAGCATACGGAAGTTTGCGGGGGTGATACCGGAGCGGAGGTAGTTGGTGATTTCAGTAAAGTTACCGTCGGGACCGAGACCTTCACCATAGATAGTGGCGAGATAGGTTTCGCCCGATACGTTAAGGTTACCGTTTTTAAGACCGTCGTACTGACGCTGCATCTGGCGTACAAGTCCTGTTACAGCAGCCATAGCACCCTCTTCAGAAGATGATACGGTCACAGCCGAGATATTTGTCAACGGAGATTGGTCAAGATAGCTGTCGCTACACGATGTGAATGCGGGTGCCATCATTGCTGCTACCAAGCCGCCGAGAATATATTTATTTTTCATAATTCTTTAAATTCTTTGTTTAGAGATGTTTAGAAACGGGCGGTAATTTCAAATGAGTAAACGCGCGAGGGAACGAAGTAGTCACCCTGACCTCCTGAATTGTTATAAGTCGGGTTCATACCTGTACGGGCTGTTACCAAACATACGTTGTCAATCGAGAGACCTGCACTGAGACCCTTAAGGTTCAACGGACTAACCCATTTTTTGGGAAGATCGTAAGTGATGTTGAGATTCTTGAATGCGAGATAGCTGCTTGAGGTAAGGAAGCGGCTGGTGCTGCTTGCGTTTACATAAGTAGATGTAGTTTGGTTGATCTGAGGTCTGATATTCTTGTTGATACGGTTTTCGTCGGTGATACCGTTTGCCATTTCGGGAGTCCACATGTCCTTAACGGCATCTTCGTGAATCGATGAACCGACACCCGGGCTCAACATACCTGCATAAACAGTGTCAAGTGTCTTACCACCGAGGCTGTAGGTGAAGAGTGCGTTTACGCTCAACCCTTTCCATGAGAATGCTGTACCAAATGAACCGTAAACAGTCGGGAGTGATGTACCACAGAACTCATTTGAAGCGAAAGATGTCTGGGTTGTGTAATATTTTTCACCGATTTTTACAAGAGCTCCGGCTTCCTCGGCATTAGCAATGTTGGAATCCCATTTGTTCTGATCAAATTTCCAAACGCCGGTTCCTTTTCCGGTTGCCTCATCGATAACTTCACTCTGGAATTTGTAGCAGTCATTGATTTCATAGAGCGACATACCGGTAGTCATGTCGGTACCGGCCCATTTTGGCAAATAGTACTCATAACGGCTCTTACCTTCAAAGAGACCACGGGGCGAGTTATACTGATTGCCGGCGGGGAGTTTGGTAATTTTGTTCTTAATGAGAGTTGCGTCAATATGGGCTGTCCATTTAACTTCACGATTGTCGATGATTGCACCGCTCACGAGGATTTCCCAACCGGTATTTTTCATTGTACCGATGTTCTGCCACTGAGTCATGGCGCTACCACCGGCGCTTGTACCGTTAGAGAAAGCTTGTGACACTGAATAGAGAAGGTCGGCGTTGACGCGAGAGAAGAAACCTACCGAGGCGTTCAAACGACTGTTGAAGAAGTAGCCTTCAAGAGCGAGGTCAAGAGTTTTTGTAGACTCCCAGCGGAGTTTCGGGTTACCGATTGTCGAGGGGAATACTGAAGGATTACCGTTGAGGGTGTGGTCATATTTTGAGTAAAGGTCGTAGCTGGGATAGTAGTTGCTGGTATAGTCGTTACCTGCTGTACCGTAAGCCACGCGGAGTTTCAGGTTGTTGATCCAGGTTACATCCTGAAGGAATTTTTCCTTGTTGATAATCCAGCTTGCACCTACGCTCCAGAATGTACCCCAGCGGCTGTCTTCGGCAAATTTACTTGAACCGTCGCGTGAGAGGCTGGCCTCAAGGAAGTACTGGTTATTCCAGTTATAACGGGCACGTGCCATGTAGGTCTCTGTGCGATAACGGTAAGCGTATGCAGTAGTACCCTCATTTGTGGTGAAGTTATTCAGATAATAGTTGTTAGGGAAGAGCTGGTCACGGTTAGTTGCCTGGCTATAGTCATAGTAGCGATGATAGCTTTCGTGGTTGAGAAGAGCATCGATATGATGGAGGTTATACTCGTGCGACCAGTAGATTGACTGTGAGAGGTTATAAGTCTGACGATTGTAGAATGTCTTTTTAAGACGGCCGAAACCTACGGCCGAACCGATAACGGTACTGCTGTATTCGGTTGCTTCCTGACGGTAGTGGTTCATTGTGCCTCGGAATGTTACTTCAAAATCGTAGGGGAGAAGAATTTTGGCAAAAGCGTTACCGTCGAGAGCGATACGAGAGTAATATTGGTCGTTTTCACGGAGAATCATACCTTTGTTACTTACAAAAGTAGAGTAACCGGGAGTCTGGTTCCAAATGGGCTGACCGTTCTCGTCGCGGAGAAGTTCGCCTGTTTCCCAGTTATGGAGATAATATGGCATACCCGGAGCGATACCCTGATATGACATCGCGTTTGAGGTTGAGTTAAGGTTATCCGAGTCAAACTGAGGCTGATTTGAGTTGATATAGGCTCCGCTGAGACCCATACCTGTCTGAAGGTATTTGGTGGGAGTGAATTCGGCACGTAAACGGCTGCTCCAGCGCTCAAAATCGGTCTTGAGAAGATAGCCCTGCTCTTTTACATAACCTACTGATGCAAAAATGTTGAATTTCTCAGTTGTACCTGTACCGCTGACATTGTACTCCTGACGGTGACCGTTGCGTGAGATAGCATCCCACCAGTCGGTGTCATTATAATCAGAAACAGGATTCAGAATAACTTTACCGTTAGCATCAAACACGGCTGCACCCGAGCCTGAACCGTCGGCGGGAGATTTACCTGCTGTACCATAGAGGTTAAGTACACCGGCTTCCGAGAAGAAGTTGTTGACTGTCTCTTTGAATGCCTCTTCATAAGTATAAGCACCGGTACTTACTTTACCGTTTACTATACCCTGAAGCATAGCCTCGTTCCATGCATTGTAACCGAGACGACGATACTCGGGAAGAGCACGCTGATAAATACCCTGACGGATTTTGGCGGTTACTTCTACACGGCCTTCGCCTTTACCGCGTTTGGTGGTGATAAGAACGACACCGTTAGCACCTTTCGAACCGTAAAGAGCGCATGATGCAGCGTCTTTAAGCACCGAGATGCTCTCTACGTCGTTAGGGTTAAGGTCATTGTAGTTACCAGACCAAACCACACCGTCGACAACATAAAGAGGCGCAGTAGTACCGTTTACCGAGTTGATACCACGGATGAGAATCGAGGGAGAATCACCCGGGGTACCTGTCGAACCGTTTACCTGGACACCGGGAGCCATACCCTCGAGAGCCTGGGTAACCGAAGTCACCGGACGACGCTCGATGTCGCGGTCATTGACGATAGCCACCGAACCGGTAAGTGATTCTTTTGATGCTGTACCGTAAGCCACGACAACAACCTCGTCGAGGGCGGTAGAGTTTGAAGTCAGCTCGATAATCATTTCGCCGGGAGTGATGGCTACCTCGCGGGTATCCATACCGATGTAAGAAACTACGAGCGTTTTTGCGTTGTCAGGAACGTTGGTAAGGCTGAACGCACCGTTAACGTCGGTCGATGTACCTATCTGGGTACCCTTGACAAGAACGGAAGCGCCGATTACAGGTTCCTTGTCAGAGGAATCGATTACGATACC
>JAIDNJ010000098.1 GCA_029063895.1 Muribaculaceae bacterium
GATTTAAGGTAACACATGTGCTTAATAATTAATAATGAGACGCTGTTATTTTGAAAATTGATCGAGGTTGAGTATCTTTGTGGAAAATTCATTGATTAAATGAGAGTACTTGTGACGGGTGGAGACGGTTTGCTCGGAACCGCATTACGGAAGATTGCCGATGGCGTAGCTTGTGAATATATATTTACAGGCTATGATGATTTTGACATCACTGACCAAGAGGCCGTTGATTTGATGCTGAAAGTTAACGGTTTTGATGTGGTGATCAATTGTGCCGCCGTCACCGACCCGGTCAAGATTGAAAAACATGAGGATGTAGCTTACAATGTTAATGTTGCCGGAGCCGGAAATCTTGCTATGGCATCGGCACGAGAAGGGACGCTGCTTATTCAGCCGGTTTGCAATGCTTCATATCTGAAAGAATGCAAGGTTGAATCGCTCAGCGGTCAACGAACCGTTGAAACCATAGTGCAGAGCGGATGTGACGCTGTAATCATTGAAACCGCCCCCTTGACACTCGATCAGTGGCGGGAGTGTCTTGATAAAGTTGCTGAACATATTTCAAAGATTGTCGGCATGGTGAATCCCGATGGGTGGCAACACGGTGTGCAATTTGTAAAATCATAATTACAAAGGTGAAAATGAATAAAGATGAAGTCATGAATGATGAAGTGTTGCTGACTGCTTTCTCTAGGGGGAACAGTGAAGCTTTTGGCGCTATTGTAGACCGTTATAAGACAAAGTTGGCCGGATATGTCTATAATATCGTGGGTAACAAAGAAGATACCGATGATATACTTCAGGAGACTTTCATGCGCCTTATAATAATGGTGAAATCGGGTCGTTATACCGAGTCGGGTCGGCTGAATCATCTGCTTTTTGCAATGTCGCGAAATCTGGCGTTTGACTATTTGAAAAAGGGGAGGGGCGAAGCAATGACGGCTGACGACGGAAATATAGATGCTGTAGCAAATTCGGCCCGATATGCCGAACTGTCGACCGAGGCTATCATAGTGGCAAATCAGACAAATATTGATTTGAAGCATATGATAGACCGGTTGCCCGAACCACAACGTCAGGTCGTGGAGATGCGCGTTTATGAAGAAAAAACTTTCAAGGAAATTTCAGAATTGACCGGAACGAGTATTAATACTACGCTTGGCCGCATGCACTATGCCCTTATCAACCTGAGAAAGATGATTGCTGAAAATAACTATGATTTTGAAAACTGATAAGTTTCAAAAACGTGGGTTTGAATGTACATAAGCGTTCCCGATGTTGATTTTAGGGCGTAAATTGTCAAAATTTAAAAAATTTTTCTCATCTTTGCATCTTGAATAAATATATAAACCAATAAAAAATCAGAAATGATGCAATTTACAGCTGAACAGATAGCCTCGATGGTGGGCGGGACAGTTGAGGGCGATCCTAAAACGGTTGTCTCGACCGTCTCCAAAATTGAAGAGGGACATCAGGGTTCAATATCGTTTCTCTCTAACCCAAAATATACACATTATATATATACAACCGGAGCGTCAATCGTTCTTGTAAGTCGCGAATTTACACCTGAACAGCCTGTAACGGCAACACTTATACGTGTTGATGACCCGTATGCGACAGTTGCTATGCTGATGCAGATGGCCGCCAGGATGATGAATCCCGATATTAAAGGAATCGAGCCCAATGTTGCTATTGCTGATGGAGTCGAGATAGACGAGAGTAGTTATGTAGGTTCGTTTGCCTATATTTCCAAAGGTGCCAGAATTGGACGCAATGTAAAAATCTATCCCCGCTGTTTTGTAGGTTCAAATGCTGTAATCGGGGATAACACAGTGCTTTATCCCGGAGTAACGGTTTATCATCATTGTAAAATCGGTGAGAATTGCATATTGCATGCCGGTGTTGTTATCGGAGCCGACGGCTTTGGATTTGCACCGGTTGACGGCCACTACAATAAAATTCCTCAGCTCGGCAATGTCGTTGTCGGTAATAATGTGGAAATCGGAGCCAATACATGTGTAGACCGCGCTACGATGGGGTCAACCGTGATTGAAGATGGTGTTAAACTTGACAATCTCATACAGATTGCTCACAACTGTCACGTGGGTGCCGATACGGTGATGGCTTCTCAGGTCGGTGTTGCCGGTTCTGCCAAAATCGGCAGTCACTGCATGATTGGTGGTCAGGTCGGATTTGCCGGACATATCAAGGTAGGAAACGGTGTGCAGGTAGGAGCACAGTCGGGTATTCCGCGTGATATACCTGACGGGAAAGTGCTTATGGGTTATCCGGCTGTAGATGCCGGTCAGTTTGCTCGTCAAGCGGCTGCGATTGCACGTCTTCCCGAAATGATGAAAACTATATCGGCATTGCAGAAAAAGATAGCCGAGTTAGAGAAAAAATAAGATAAATTAAAAACAAAATAAATAAATCTGTTTATTTCAAATCATGAAACAGCAAACTCTTAAGGAGGCCTTCACGCTTACAGGCAAAGGACTTCATACCGGAATGGATATAACCGCCACATTTTTACCGGCACCCGACAATCACGGATATAAAATACAGCGCATGGATGTTGAAGGACATCCTGTAATCGATGCTCTCGCTGAAAATGTAATTGAAACCACACGTGGTACCGTAATCGGGTCGGGTGATGTTAAAGTGAGTACGATAGAGCATGCGATGGCTGCATTGTATGCGGCCGGTATCGACAACTGTCTTATTCAGGTTGACGGTCCCGAGATGCCGATTCTTGACGGGAGTTCACTTCCTTATGTAAAGGAAATATCCAAAGTCGGTATAGTAGAGCAGAAGGCCGACAGAGAGTATTATGTTGTTAAACAGCGCATTGAGGTGAGGGATGATACAACCGGCGCATCGATTTTACTTTTGCCCGATAACGAGTTGAGCGTTGATGCGATGGTTGCCTTTGATTCACCGGTACTCGGAAATCAGTTTGCGACGCTCGAACATCTCGAAAATTTTGCTGAAGAAATTGCTCCGAGCCGCACATTTGTATTTGTAAGAGAAGTCGAGCCTCTTTTGCAGCATAACCTTATAAAAGGAGGTGATCTTGACAATGCAATTGTTATTTATGATTCTCCGATGGGGCAGGAAGAGCTTGACCGTCTTGCCGACCTCATGAATGTTCCTCACAAGCACGTGTCGGAATTTGGCTTTATCAACAACCGTCCGCTTGAGCATGATAATGAGCCCGCCCGTCACAAACTGCTTGATGTACTCGGCGACCTCGCCCTTATTG
>JAIDNJ010000099.1 GCA_029063895.1 Muribaculaceae bacterium
TCCGCGCAGCCTGCTGTATTTATACTTGGCATAGGCGAGCGAGAAGCTGAAATCCTCGTCCTTGCCGTCAAACCATCCTTTTTTGCGGGCAAACGAGATGACATCGGGCGAGTAGATGCAGTTCTTTTTGTCGTTGAGGGGGAACTGGTGGATGCGGGCGTGGTTGGCGTGTCCCGAGATGCAGTCGTCGGGCACCCGCATGGCAACCCACACGGCACCTTTCTCATCGGCGCCTTTTCCAATCATTTCCATAATCCAGGCTTCGTTTTCGTCGGCAATCGAGAAAGACTCGCCGGTCGAGTAGTAGCCATATTTGTCAACAAGGTCGGTCATCACCGCGATAGCTTCGCGGGCTGTTTTGGCGCGCTGGAGGGCGATGAAGATGAGCGATCCGTAGTCGAGGATTCCGTTGGGACCTTTTAACTCTGGACGTCCGCCCCAGGTGCTTTCCGATATGGCGAGACCATGCTCGTTCATGTTGCCTATCGTGCCATAGGTGTGTTCGACCTCGGGAATTTGTCCGAGCGGTTTGTTTGATGTCCATTCGATGATTTGTCTCATGGCGCCGGGACGATGGTCGGCGGCCGGCTGGTTTTCAAGAAAACCGAAACGCACGTGGCTGTCAGCGGCATATGTTATCATGACGCTGCCGTCGACGGTTGCATTTTTTCCGGCGATGAGACTGGTGCAGGCAAGTGCCTGGCTTATGGCTCCGGTAAGGAGTGCTGTAGTCAGGAGTAGTTTTTTCGTGGTCATTTACAAAATAACGGTTGGTTTAATTACTTTACTTTTACAAAGGTAGTGATTTTTTTGCAAATGACCGCTATATAGATAGTTAATATGATAATGTATTGACTGTTTTTGTATAGACATGCCTTTGGCACGTAAGAATGTAATTGGTTGAATATCACTCATTACGTGTCAAAGGCATCTTGCTGTCACAAATAAACAGTTTATTTGTGAGTAATAAAATAACTGACGATTTTCTATTTGCGAACCGTTGTGGTCACACCGGCTTGTTTTTCGTTGTTTGGTCCAACGACGCGCATGATTGTTTCTCGTCCTGTTTCAGGATTAACAAATACTGTAGAATCTTTTAATTCGCTTTGGGAGATTTGTTTAAATTCGATACCTTTTATTGAAGGATTATTTTCGACGGGGATATAATCGTCACCGGAGCGTGAATAAACTTTGGCCGATTCGTCTTCATTTAGAACTGCTTGATCGGATGATTGGCAAGCTGTAACAGACATAAAAATACCTGATAAGAGGCAAGGCATAAAATAAGCTTTCATAATAGTAACAGTTTAAGTTATTTAAATGATTAATTATCTATCGTGAGATCTTTTCTTGGGTATATATAACTCGATAGGCCATAGTTCGATACATGCATGTAACCACGATATTAAAGCTTTTGTTTATGGGACGGTTAAGATCTATTGTAACCGCTTGTCCATTCTTTGCTTCAATTATATTAGAAGGCTTTTCGCCATTTATATACATTTTAAATCCAATATCATACCCGCTACGATTTTGTATTCCATATGACGTAATAGCATAGCCATCAGTATGGTTCTAAGTTATGTACGAATGATACCCCTGAATATAAGATGAAATTTTGATTTAAATTATCAGTAAACTGGGCATGACTTAACTAAAGAGAACTTAAAAGCAAGACTGTTAGTGAGATAATCTTTTTCATTGGCGTTTAGGTTTATGATTATGAATAATTGCAAATGTATATATTAAAATCCTAACTTGCAAATAATAGGCCTATTATATTGTGATATTGTATTATTTTAACAAAATATGCAACCGATATGCATAATTCCGTGATTATTTCCCACCGGCTTTTGACTGATCGGCATCACCGCTGACGTTGATGATTTTGCCCGCTTTGCGCTTTTGCCGTCCCCAGTTTATGTTATAACTTAGGCCGATGTAGGGAATCTGGAAATCGGTGCGGATATGACGTTCATTGGTGTTCCACTTGCTGAGTGATTTGGAGCCGAGGTCATATTGTCCGAACGGAAAGATACAGCCTGCCGAAAATCCCCATTGTTTCCAATTGTAGCTGAGGTCGATGATATTTAGATCTTCGCCCCACGAGATGTTCTCGCCTCGGAGTTGGCGCTGGGCGCGTACATATTGTCCCGACAGGGTGAAGCCCCAGTGATTGAGCATTACCGATGTGTTTCCGCTCCACGATCTGTTGGTCAATGAATAGCCGGTGCCACGCATGCGTTCGATGCGCCATTGCAGATGACCGCTTACCATGAGCCAGTCGGGAATGACTTCGATCTGAGGCGATATGAAAAATGACAGATTACGGAGACCGTGGCTGTTCTCATATGTTTTTACCAGCTTCTCGTCTTCCCATTGGAGCAGGGGAGTGATGGCGTTGGGCGATGTGAATGCTCTGATGCCAAATTGACCGTAAACTCTCGGCATCCTGAAGTTATAGCGCAACGTGAGCGAGTAATTGTTTGAAGTCTTGAGATCGGGGTTGCCTATGCGCCATTGAAAGCCGTCAATCTGTTGCGGAGTGGGATTGGTTTCGGCCAGTGAGGGATTGGATTGCCATGACTGGAAATTCAGTCTGAACTGATGCTTGCCGTTGATACGGTAGGTGAGCGACGCCTGGGGGCGGAAATTCCAGGAGGTGCTTCCGAGGTCGGTTTCACGGAAAAGCAGGTCGGTATACTGCACCCCGATTCCGGCGGTGAAAGTGAATTTGTTCAGGCGTTGGAAATATTCGGCAAATAGATAAACCTTGTCCTGACGCTGGTGATAAACCTCACCTCCGAGATTTTCATAGGTCGATCGGTTACGGTTGGCAGTATATGATGCGCCGGCTGTGAAGCGTGATTTTCTCCAATTTTTGATATAATCGGCTTCGACGGCATACACCTGGTTGCGGTCTTTGATGTTGGTGTGGATGTCGGTAAGATATTCACGGCTATCGGGAAGCTGCTCGATATAGTCAGAAAACGAACGGCCAATAAAAAACTCGCTTTTAAAATCCATGACCAACAGCTGATTGCCTTTGAAATGGTGCTCCCAGTAGAGCGATAACGAGGGACGAGAACCGTTGCTGCCGCTGGCATCGGTGAGCAATACATCGGGGTCGCCGTTGCTTGACGACATCAGGCCATTATATTCATCTTTGTTTTTAGGACTGAAGGCATCGTGAGCCTCGATTACAAAGACGGTAGTATCGGGTTTGGTATAGCTGTAGGTCACGCCAAAATTTCCGGTGGAACTGTTGATTTTACCGCCGCGTGATATTTCGTGACGGGTGAGCGACTGTTGGTCGGGATAGGTGAATGTTTCGGTATAATCGCGATGAGTCTTAAGATTTTCGGTCAACTTGTAGTTGCCGCCTATTTCAAGTTGAGAGCGCCCGAAGTTAAATTTTGCGCTCGGGTTATACTGACCCCATGCCGTGTTCATGGCCTGGGTAGCGCTGAGCATAAGCGAACCTCCTATCGTGGGATTGACAACAATGAAATTGAGAACCGTATTTGCACCATTATATCTCAGACCTGGATTTTCAATCCACTCCACACGCTTGATTGTGGAGGGAAGCAGATTTTTTATATCGTTGACTGTCACTTGGCGCCCGTTGATGCGGACCTGTACCGACATGCCTCCCGAAGTGATGCTGCCGAGCACGTCGCTCACCGATAGTGACGGTATCATGAGATTGGAAAGCAACTGAACGCCGTTGCGCGAGTTTTCAACCGCTTTTTTAGACGGGAAAAAAACATCCATGTCGGGCTTGTGAATCACTTTGGGTGCTTCGATTACGATTTCCTGCAATTCGCGGGCCTGAATAGTATCATTGATACCCGACTGTGCGTTTGCAACTGTTGAGGCTGTCATTGCTAAAACAAGTGTTAATATTGATTTCATATCGGTTTGGTTTTATGATTATTTTCGTTTTGTGAGAGCAAAGTTACAGCCCGGTTTTTCGATTGTCAACGATAAAAAACAAAAGCTAAATAAACGACATTCATTTTGTCTAAATTATAGACATGATGTCTAAAAATTAGACAATTAAAACATAGACGGGATTATGTATTTTTAACTTGGTAGCTATTGACAAGCGGTCGTCTGATATCGTATCTTTGCGACACGAAATAACACTTTCTATAATTTAAAATCTTAATCAAAATAATTATGAAAACAATCACATTCCGTAAAAACTGGAACAATGCCATCGCCCGGATGCCTGTCGAAATTCGTCGTGACGCCGTTATCGCTGTCTATGATTACTTGTTGACAGGGTGTCGGCCCGACGGTTGCGACAAATTGATAAATGATCTTATCGACATGGTCGCTGTTGACTTGACCGCTCTTGAAATCAAACGTGAAAAGGCTCGCCGTCGCCGTGAAATCAAGAGACTTGAGGAAAAGACCATCGCCGAGACTGCCGACGCCCCTATTTCCTATCCGGGTGCCGATGCTTTTATGGAATATATGAAACATCCGGCTCTATACATGTTTGACGGCTTTATGTCATATATCGGTATGACAGGGTGTGGACGTGACCGGCTGGGGTTGCCCGACGATGTCAATATTGTTGAGATGATGTGTCATTTCCGGCAATGGGTCATTGAAAACGGAAAGGTTAACGAGATTACAAAACTGACGTCATTCATGGGGCTTTTCAAGCATGCGTTACCCGAAATTCTCACGGTAATAAAGAGAGCCTGAAATTGTTAATTAACAGTTGTTATTGACCGGCGACAGTCAAACATAAGCAGATGGAGAAGTGTTATAATAGTATAAAAATATTAAATATTATTTCTCTATGAAAGTGTTTGCAGGATATCTCATCGCCATTTTAGCTGTTATTGCCGGACTCAGTTCTTGTTCCGACTCCCAGTGGAATCATTTGCCCGACAAGGTATCGGAGTTTATCACCGACTATTATCCAAACGAGAATATATCGGCCCAGGGATGGAAAGATGCGTCGGAATATGTCGTGACAATGCGTGGCGGCGAGGTCATCACGTTTGACAAGTCGCTGGCATGGATTGAGGTAAACGGTCATGGCGGCCACGTGCCACAGCTGTTTTTGTTTGACGAGCTTCCACCGGCTCTCTATGAGTATCTTCAGGCTACCGAAAGCCTGTCGATGGTATTCAGTGTGGAGCGTAACTCGACCGAATATGTTGTCGAGTTGCTCAATTCATCGGTGATATATGAGATATCGTCGGGCGCGATAACTGTGCCGGTCAGCGGTTCTGAATTAATGTCGCGGCTGAACCATTCAGTCGACTGAACCTGAACCGGGTGGAGTATAGCGGGAAATCGAGCTGCATTATCGAGTTGTCGCTAAAAGTACACGATGTCTCGGCTTCGACGGCACGATGGTTAGAATCAATCCACTCAAGGTCATAGTGATTGACAAAGACTGTCTTTTTGAGTTTCCCTTTCAACATTCCCGTTGACCATGCCCGGCTGTTGACCGTTGCTCCATCAAGATAGACAATATCATAGCCATTATCGTCGTTGGGGATGACTGCGAGTTTATAAAATCCGCCCGGTCGGGCACGTTGAGGGTCATTCTCGCGATCGAGCCAGGTGTAGAGACCGGCGGGCGATTTGGCCGAGTCGGGCAGGCGGTCAATAATCTCATCGATTGTGTATAGCCTATTTACGGTGACAGTGCCGGCGGTTTCATCCATTTTGATGTAGTTGTAATGGAAACGTCGACAGGCGCGAACTGTTATCTTCCGGTCAATTTTGACCGAGGGAATGTCGGCGGCATGTCCGTTTATAAATACTCTCATGCCCGAGACACGGTTGCCGGTAAACCTAACCGTTGTCTCGCAACCCTCTTTTATAAAATCATCCTTTTCACTGAAACGTGCTGTGGTTGTACGGTTTGAGACGTCAAGAATCACCGACGGTTCAAACGACCCGAACGCATCTGTACCGATTGAAAATGATAAGGTATCGAGTGGTGTAATTATCTCGAAAAGTGTAGAAGGACGGCCATAATCGGCTTCAGATGACTTTATGGTGAAATTAATTGTCAAGTCAACGACATCCTGCAGGTCGTCGATTCCAAATGTCACCGATTGGCCTTTTTCAAGCACCCCGCTGTCATGGGTGGCTGCTGTCGCGACTGATGCCGCAATCATGGCCATGAACAGAGTCAGGAGGCGAAACCGTTTCATTGTGGACGGGTTTCAATCAGTTGAACCACGGCGTGACGAAATTCATCGTCGGGCATGTCCCAGTCGAGCCAGTTTATTTTGAACCCACGGCGTTCCATGCCGCGGAACCATGTCATTTGCCGTTTGGCAAAACGGTGTATCTCCATTTCGAGTTTGTCAAACATCTCGTCAAACGATAGATCGCCGATAACATGCATGGTGAGATATTTATATTCAAGACCGTAATACATAAGGTCGTCGGCCGATATTCCCGAGTCAAGAAGGGTTCTGATCTCGTCAAGCATACCGTTGTCAAGGCGCTGTTTCAGGCGGTCGGTTATGCGTCGGCGGCGCGATTCCCGGTCGATTGCAATGCCGATGACAAGAGCGTCGTCGATAGGTGAGGGGATGGCTCCGGCAGCGGCATCGGGATGGTCGGCATAGTAAGTCTGAATCTCGATGGCGCGGATTGCCCTTTTGGCCGAGTCGACGTCGGTAGAGTTGTGTAGGGTTTTCATCGAGGAGAGAATACCGGTTAGCTCGTCGAGTGATTTGCCTTTGAGCGATTCTCTCAGTTCCTTGTTTTCAGGGACCTCGGGTAGTCTAAGCCCTTTTAGAAACGATTCGACATAAAGTCCGGTGCCCCCGCACATCACCGGCAGATGTCCGCGCGATGCAATAAGATCGGCGGCGGCGCGTGCATCATCAAGGAAACGGAACAGATTATATTTTGACCCCGCCGGAGCTATGTCAATGAGGTGATAGGGCGTGTCGCCATATTCCTCGATGTCCTTGCCCGTGCCGAGATCCATACCACGATATATCTGACGCGAATCGGCGCTGATGATCTCGCCGTGTAGCATACGTGCAATGTCGACGGCACGACGGGTTTTGCCCGAGGCTGTCGGGCCGGTCACAATGAGGACTGACGGCAGGTTTTCAGGCGTTTTCATTCTCCGAGACCTGTAACATATTTGCGCCACAGACGGCGCAGTTTGAAAAACGGCATGTCTTCGTTGTTGAACGATACATAAAGCCAGTGAGGGTCATTATAGTCGACATCCCATTTCTCCATGTCGGCGAGACGGAATGTAGGCTGGTAATGACGGATAGCATAGAGACGCTTGCCATCGCGTGTGTAGGTTTTCCAAGCCATTACAACGCGGTGGATTCGGTACATCTCGGCCGACAGCAACGGCGACAGGGAATTTTCGGTGTGCAGTCGCTGTATGTCGGCAAGCGAGAACCATTCGCCTGTCATTGATGAGTTGTTGACAACGTCAAACGAGTTGATATAGGCTGCAAAATGGAAGATATTGCTTGCCGAACGCGAGTCGCTGCTGACATAAAGCTCACGGATGCGTGCCTGACGCAGGCCGGTGATGCGGTAGAAATATTCAGCAGCTTCAAACGTGTTGACTTTTGAGCGGAACGGTATCTCGGAACGTGCAGGCGTGTCGATAGTCAAGTTGTCGGAATGGATGTCGAGCGCACTCAGATCGGGGATATTCAACCATATTTTGTCGTCACAAATCACCAGAAACCTGATACGCGAAAACCCGTTGTGGCTATCCTCGCCGTTGTCGTTGACACAGTAGTAGGCCCACAGGATGTAGTATCGTGCAAACATGTAGATAAGCGATACTATATAGGTGACTGTGGGGATACCGATATAGAAAATGAAGTCGCGGCGGCTTATGTTGGTGTTGATATATCCGGTAAAATAGAATATCCACTCGATGACGGTGAGCGCGAGAAAGGCATATACCAGAACTTTGGTCTGGTAGTTGGCTTCCTGAGTGAATATTCGGCCGAGAAAGCCGCGCTCGACAGTGTCGCCAAGACGTGCTTCACAGTCGGAACAGAAAGCACACTTGTTTTTCCGTTTGAGAAAACGGAAGCATATCAGTGTTCCCACAGGCGCAATGACCATGATTGTGAAATAGGGCATATCGTTATTGTAAGGTTGACCGTTCAGGTCAACCGATATGTCATGGTCGATGATGGCGAGCACGGCCGCGATGATGACTCCCGACCATAGGAGCACGAGCGCTATGATGTAGGGAATCTTGAAGCAGTAGGGGGCCGTGCGCGACCGGTTGTTGCGTACAAGCGTAAAGATGAGAAGTGTGATGCCCAGCATAAAGAAAGGAAGCATCACTTTTGAAAGGAGAAGAGGTGCGAACAGGCACAAGACCACGGCACCGAGCGAGAATGCCCAGTTTATCCACAGGCTGCGGATGCCTGCCGTGAGTCCATGTCTGCGTTGTTCGTTATCGTTCATTATCAGAGTTTGGTGCTGAAGAACTCCAGCATTGCAGCGTAAACCTGGGCGCGGGAGTTACAGCCGTTAATCGAGTGATTCATGTTGGGGAAAAGAAGCATCGAGCAAAGGCGGTTCTGAGCCTGGAGTGACGAAACGTACTCAACCGAGTTGGCGGGGTGAACGTTGTCGTCGGCTGTACCGTAGATGAGAAGAAGTTCCGAGTTCATACGGTCGGTGTGGTTGAGCGGAGCCGATTCGTTGTAACCTTCTTCATTCATGGCCGGAGTAGCCATGTAGCGTTCGGTATAGATGGAGTCGTAAAGACGCCAGTCGGTAACGGGAGCGATGGCAACACCGGCAGCAAAGGGGCTGTCGATTGCCGAGAGGCACATAAGAGTCTCATATCCGCCAAAGCTCCATCCGGTCATACCGATGCGCGAAGCGTCGACATAGGGGAGGCGTCCAATCTCGCGGGCTACATTTACCTGGTCGATTGTTTCATAATGGCCGAGGTTTTTATAGGTGACGGTGAGGAAGTCGCGACCACGGCCACCGGTGCCGCGACCGTCGGCACAGACTACGATATAGCCGGCCTCGGCAGCGCAATATTGCCAGTCGACACTCCAGCTGTCGGTAACCTGCTGAGAGCCGGGACCGCTGTACTGGGTCATGATGACGGGGTAGCGGCGCGATGGATCAAAGTCGGCCGGTTTGATGATGTAGGCGTTGAGGGCGAGACCATCAGAGTTGACGGTGATAAATTCTTTTTTGGGGAGGTCACGATACTTGGCGGCGAGTCGGGCGTTATCCTCAAGCAGGCGTATTTCCTTGTTTTTGGCAGTCTCGATGAGACGGAAAACCGGAGGAACGGTCACCGACGAGTAGCGCAGGGTGTAGTAGTTGAGCGACGGAGTGAATGTAGCCGAGGCTGTACCGTTGTCGGGACTGAGGTTGGTGATTTTACCGGTTTTGGCGTCGATTTTGCTTACAACACGGTTAAGTGGACCGGTTGAGGTAGACTGGATGTAGGTGTTGCCGGCCTTGTCGGTGCCATAGTAGTCGGTGACATCATAGTCGCCCGATGTGATCTGGCGTTCAAGAGCGCCCGAGTAGCCATACTGGTAGAGGTGGGTGAAGCCCGAGCGGTTTGAGAGAATCACAAAGTGGTCGGGTGACAAAATCATGTTTTCATATGTCTCGGGGAGCACCCATGTTTTTGATTCCTCGACGAGGATTGATTTCACAACGGTCGATTTGGGATTGACCGAGTAAACTTCAAGACGGTTTTGCTCGCGGTTGAGGGTTGATACGAGCAGGTTTGAGCCGCCTGGAATATACTCGATTCGGGGAATGTATTCGATGCGCGAGTCCTCAAACGTGATGTTTTTTGTCTTGCGGGTGTCAATGTCATAGCTATGTAGCGTCACGATAGAGTTGCGCTCGCCGGCCACGGGATATTTGTAGGTGAATTCACCGGGGTAGAGCGAATATTTTTTGTCGGGACGGCAGTAGCTGTCATAGATTGGGAGAGAATAGAGAGGTACGTCGGTCTCGTTATATTTGAGATAACAGATAGTGGTGTTGTCGGGTGACCATGCGATAGAACCGGTCGACTTGAATTCTTCTTCATATACCCAATCGGGGAGTCCGTTGATGACCTTGTTATACTCGCCGTCGGTGGTGACGGGTACCTCGGTATTGAAAATGAGTTTTTTGAGATAGATATTGTTATCGGCGACAAACGCAACCATCAGACCGTCGTTTGAGAAAACAGGTACCTGCTGGCGGGGATGCTCGGTCGATAGAGGGAGCAGGATGTTGCGCTTGATTTCAAACACGTAGAACTCGGCTGTGTAAGAGCGACGGTAAATCGATTTATAGTTGCGGTAAAGCAGCAGACGCGAACCGTCGGGGCTGAGGATGAAACCCTGAACCGACTCGATTGAGGTTTCGCGTGTTTTGGAACAGTCAAAGACGGTCTCGATTTCCTTGCCGGTGACGGTGCTGAATTTTACGACACGTTTGTGGTCGGCCGATAATTGCAGATAGGACTCGCCGTCGGGAGTATAATAGGGTCGCGAGGGAGTAGTTACCGCATTTTCGGGGTGAAGATAATGGCTGAGTTTGCCAATGTAGGGGTTGACTCCTTTTGAGGCATAAGTTGTTATTGTTGCCAAGAGTGCAATTAATGTGATAACCGATTTAAGTTTCATATACTGTTGTGATTTATTTTTAATGGATTGGTTTGATTTAAAGTAGTTAATATTCATCGTCCCATAACGACATCTGGGCGTCGTTGTCGGGTATCGGTTTGCGTGGAGGGGGTGCCTGATAGCCAAAATCCGAGTTATCGTCGTTCTTGGCAAGGTTTCTCATCGAGGTTCCTTCGGGAGGGGTAGCTACCAGCCAGTCGGTATTGTCGAGCGACTCGTCAATTGCCGATATGCGAGCGGGTTCCGAGCTGCTTCTCGTTGGAGGTTGTTCAACAGCGGCAGGAACTTCATAGGGTACAACGACTTCGGTCACTGTGGTGGTTGCCCTACGCAGCTCGGATAGCTCCTTGCGTAAACGTGCAATCTCATCGCGCATCGACAATTCAGACTCGGATTGAGCTATAATGTTGGTCTCGACAGTGCGTTTCAGTCCGCGACGCTCATTTTCGAGCAGACGGATGCGCTCAATAAGAGACTCGCGGCTATTGTTGAGTTCTTTGATTTTTGCATCCTTACGGTTTTTGATTTCTTCAAATTTCTCAAGCTGCTTCTCAATGATTTCAAGAGCCTTGAGGTTCTCGTTGGCAGTTTCAAGTTCGGTAGCCATCGAGGCGAGCTGTTCCGATAGTTCACGGTTTTTGTCCTCGAGCTCGGTGATTGTTGAACGGTCGACAGTGGCACGGTCGTCGAGCTGGCGGGCATCCGATTTGAGTGCCGATATTTGTTGTTTGAGAGAGTCAATTTCGGCATCACGCTCGTTAATCTGCCCTTTGGCGGTCGAGGCTATAGACTGCGATTCACGGGTCATTGACTCGGCGAGCTGGAGCCGGGCGGTTAGCTGCTCGATATCGGCACGATTTTGACGGTCGGCTGCGGTCAGGCTCTCGTTGAGCGATGTGAGTTCCTGTATGCGGTTTTCCGATGCCAGAAGGCGTTCGGCAGTCTCGGAGTCGGCAGCCTGTCCTTGAGCTGCTTCTTCAAGTTTAAGACGGGTTTGTTGTAGTTCCTCGCGTGTCTTTGACAGGTTTTCTTCAAGTTCGGCTATCTGGAGACGGTACTGCTCACCGTCGCCGCCATCCTGAATCGAGGCGGCACGCAATTTGTTGATGAGGCTTTTGTTTTCGAGGTCATATTGCTCGCGCTCGGCTTCAAGTGTTGCAATCTGACCCTCCATGTCGTGAATACGCTCGCTGAGGGCTCTTTTCTGTCGCTCGGCGCTGAGTTGACGGCTACGCAGATCCTCCTGGGTCACGGTTTGTTTCTTTGAGTTTTCTTTGTGTCGGTCAATCTCGTTAATGAGACGTTTGCGCTCGTTTTGCCAGCGGACCGCGGCCTCGCGTTCAGCGTTGCCGGCAAGGTCTTTAAGGTGCTGCTTGAGCGACTCGTCGAGAGCTTCATAAATATAATGCTGCTGTTTTTCCTTGTCGATGTTTTGAGCGATGAAGTCGGGAAGCGAGCTGTTGAATATCTCGACGACTTTTTCAAAAATACGGTCAACGGGAACTTCGGTAACCTGAACGGATTCTTCGGGTGGGATGACGATATATTCCTGAGCCTCGGCTGTGGTCTCAAAGGTATCATCGGACTCGGCCTGAACCTGTTTCAGTGGTGTGACGGTAGCGTCAATGGCGTTGTCGTTGTAATCGGCATCGTCGTTTCCAAATCCAAAAACTTTTAAAACTGAGTTGAAAAAAGACATTCTTAAACGTTTTATGAAAATTCTACATTGTCGGCATCGGGTTTCAAAACTACTCCGACACCTTTACGGCCGTTGATGCCGATGGAGAGAGGCCGGTCAAACTTTACGATTCTGACTGATTGGCTTTCATAGACGGCGGGCATGGCGTTGAGATATCCTATGTCATAAATGCCGTCGTTTGAAAACGGATTGATGGTGAAATATCCCACTCCAAACGATGTGAGGTTCTGGAAAAAGTGTGTGCCCTGACTCGGCTCTATGCGGTAGTTCTCGAGCGAGGATTCACAAATGAGGCGTGCGTTACATATGTCGGGCCATTTCACCGGAATGCCCAGGGCATTGTCGCTCGATCCCCACCGTCCCGGACCGACAAGTACATAAAATTTGTTGTCGCGTGCAAAGCCGGCGTTTATCTCAGATAGCTCGCGGGCGATTGCGGGGTTGTTGAGCGAATTGAAGTTTTCGGGACGCACGTAGACTATTGTGTCGATACCGTCAACCTTACCGTGACCGAGAGCGGTGTTGCTCTTGATGAGCAGACGGTGGTCGGGTATAGAGGCGATGGTATCGTCGACATAGGCTTTGGGGTCGATAATGGGGCGTATCTGCAGCCAATAGAGGTGGCCTTTGGTTTTGCCGCTGTAATCGATATTGCCGGCAAATTCTATCTCGACCGGCCGTTGCATGGCCTGTTGTCCGTTGGAGAGCATGAACTCGACGGCCTTGGCAAGAGGGAACATGCCGTGTTGCAGGATGTTGGCAAAGGTGACAATCTTGCGGCCCGGGCCCTGGTCGGTGTCACGTATGAAACCGTCGCGTGCATCATAGGTCGACACGAGGTAGCGCAGACTGCCGTCACGTGCAAAATCCTGAATGTTGAGGTCGGCTATGTTGAAGCTGTCGTTGACTTCAAAGTGCTCGCCTGCACTTTTGAGGTCAAGAGCAAAGAAATTTTTCTGGGTGTCGCGCAGGGCAAGGTCAAGAGTCGAAGTCTGAAGGACCTTGTTGGGATGGAGAGGGGAGAAACGCAGGCCTGTGCCGCCGTCCACGATATACTTGCCGAGACCGACTGCGACCTGAGCGATACCATCTTCGGCGCGCTCGTCGTTGATAGGGTAATAGTTGAGCGAGCGGCCCACACCGCTGAACGACGGGAAGTAGTAATCACCGTGAACCGAGCCTACAACTTCCTGAATGATAACCGCCATTTTTTCCTGATCGATTACGTTTGACGTGGCGGTCATGTAGGCTTTTGAGTCGGCATAAAACACTGATGCATAAACGCTCTTGATGGCGTCTTCGAGCAGTTTGAGCATGGCCTGCTTGTCGTCGACTTTAGGTATCATATAGGTGGTATAGATACCGGCAAACGGCTGGTAGTGGGAGTCTTCAAGCAAACTTGAACTGCGGATTGCCAGCGGGGTGTTTACCACGTCAAAGAGGGCGAGGAAGTCATCGGTCAGCCTTGACGGTAGGGTGGCTTTAAGAAACGCATCGAGAATGTCGGCGTCAGGCGCGTCGCTGAGTGCGAGCGGATATAGGTCGTTGGCTGCCATGAACTCGTCAAAGATGTCGGTACACAGCACCACGGTTCTCGGAATCGATATGGTGATTCCGTCAAAATTGTCACACTCGGGGTGTTTCTTGATGATTGAATCGACAAATGCCAGGCC
This sequence comes from Muribaculaceae bacterium, assembly GCA_029063895.1. Lineage (GTDB taxonomy): Bacteria > Bacteroidota > Bacteroidia > Bacteroidales > Muribaculaceae > CAJUPY01. The sequence continues at coordinate 14,022 of JAIDNJ010000099.1, forward strand.
GCGGCCTTTACCACCGAGCGAACCTTGACCGATTCGGGCAAAGTTTGAATAGTAGTCAAAGCGGTCTTTCTCAAAGACGGCCACCACTCCTCGGTTTTTCATGCGGCGGTACTTGACGATGAGGTCAAAAAACAGCTGACGCACGGCAGGAGTCTCGTCGATTGATGTGAACCGGTGGCTCTTGATAACATCGGCGATGGGGAACATCGCGCGGGAGTAGAGCCAGCGGGATATGTCGTTGCGCCGGGCGTGATAGAAAAGCGACGGCGCGGGTATGTCAAATATTTTTTTCTGAAGGTCTTTGAGATTGCGTATGCGCATTATCTCCTCCCCGGTGTCGGGGTTGCGCATGACAAAGTCGCCAAAGCCGAAGTTGTGCGAAATCTCGCGGTCAAGGTCAACCGACAGTTTTTTTGAGTTCTTGTCAATGAAGATGCCGTTGAACTCGCCGACATAGTTGCGGTTCTCGGTTTCGGTTGACTCGATGATGATGGGGAGATTGGCGTCGCGCTCGCGGAGCCATGCGGCCAGATGCAGTCCGGCCTTGGAGTCTTTTTGACCGCCGCGCATAAACGACACGTCGCTGATGACGCCGAGCATATTGTCGCCATATTTTTCATAGAGGGCAACGGCTTCCTCGTAGTCGCGCGCAAGCATCACCTTTGGTCGTCCGCGCATACGTAGCATCTGTTCATGCTCGTTGAGGGCCTCGGTCGAGAATATGAGTGACTGTTTGAGTAGAAATTTGTAGACGTGGGGGAGTACCGACGAGTAAAATCTCACCGAGTCCTCGACCATCATTATCATTTGCACGCCTACACGATTGATGTCGTTCTCGGCGTTCATCTTGTCCTCGATGAGCTTGATGATAGCCAGAAGAAGGTCGACATTACCGAGCCACGAAAAGACGTAGTCGATGCCGCTGAAATCTTCTGATGCGAGACGTCGCGAAACTTCTTTTGAAAACGGAGTGAGGACAACGATGGGAATGGCGGGATAGGCGCGTTTGATGTCTTTAGAGACGTTGAATGTCTCCGAGATGTCGCTGCCAGGCATAGCGATGATGAGGTCAAAGCGGGTGCGGGCGAGCGCCTGAAAGGCTTCGTTGATGTGAGACACGCGGGTGACACGCGGAGGCGAGCTCAGGTTGAGCGAGACATATTCAAAGTAAAGTTGCTCTTCAACGCGGCCGTCTTCTTCCATCATGAAGGCGTCATAGGGCGATGCGATGAGCAGTACATTAAAAATGCGCTGCTGCATAAGGTCTTGAAAAGCTGTATCTTTCAGATATAAACGACTGAGACTGTCTTCGTTCATAAACGTGCCCTGATTGCTAATTATCGATAATTAACTACAAAGTTACGAATAAAATCTCAAAGATGTGGCTGATGAGTATATTTTTTGATTAAATTGAAAAATTAAAGTGCTGTTTATGTTTTTTTGACAGTTCAAAGTTCATGGTGTTAGATAGTTTGATTATTAATCGTGAGGGTGTTTCAAAATAAACATTTAGTAATTTTGTAAGGATGCACGTTTGGTATGTAATGAACGCAAATGGCTGTTAATCAAATATTACGTGCCAAAGGTACGCCCCTATATCGACTAATAAAAAGAGCGACGCGACACATTGTGTCACATCGCCCTGTTTTAATAGGTTTTTAACGTTTGTGTCTCTTATTTCTTGAAGAATCGGTTGTAGAGACCCTGGAAACCTTGACCGTGACGGGCTTCGTCTTTGGCCATTTCGTGAACGGTGTCGTGGATAGCGTCGAGGTTGAGCTCTTTGGCACGACGGGCGATGCGCATCTTGTCTTCGTTGGCACCGGCTTCGGCCATCATGCGTTTTTCGAGGTTGGTTTTGGTATCCCATACGCAGTCACCGAGGAGTTCGGCAAATTTTGAAGCGTGTTCAGCTTCCTCAAAAGCGTAGCGTTTGAAAGCGTCAGCGATTTCGGGATAGCCTTCGCGGTCGGCCTGGCGCGACATGGCGAGGTACATACCGACTTCGGTACATTCGCCCATGAAGTGAGCGTTGAGGTCTTTGATCATTTGCTCGTCGGTGCCTTTGGCAACGCCGATTTCATGTTCGGTCACAAACTTGAGGACTTCTTCGTCATCAACTTCTTTAAATTTATCGCGGGGAGCTTTGCAAAGAGGACACTTTTCGGGGGCTTCATCGCCTTCGTGGATATAACCACAAACTGTACAGATAAATTTTTTTGCCATAGTTTTTATTGATTTTAAGTGATAGGTTTTACAATGTGACAAAAGTAACCATTAATAGCTTAATGACAATAATCCTTTGACGGCTTTAACTTAATTTAATAAAGACGCCGGTCATTTGACCCGGGCAAGAATGAGTGCCGATGTGGCGGGAACGGTCATGTTGCCTCCACGGGTGGTGTCAAGACCATCTGGGTTGATTTGGCCGTCGCGGGCTATCACAATCCAGTCGGCTTTATCTACCTTGACCAGGGCGTCACTGTCGGCACCGTTAAGAATCACTTTTATTTCTTTCCACTCGTCGCCGTTGGCGTTGTTCTTGATTGAGTAGGAGATGAGATTGGGCGCGTCGGTCTTGTCAAAGACAATATTGTTGGCGATGTCACGGGCCGATGTCATGCGAAAGGCGGGATGGGCTTTGCGCAGGGCTATGAGGTTGCGGTAGTAGTTGAAGAGGTCGGCATTTTCTTTTTTGAGTTCCCAATTGATGGCATTGATCGAGTCGGGAGATTTGTAGGAGTTGTGCACACCTTTTTTGTCGCGGAAAATTTCTTCACCGGCAAACATGAACGGAGTGCCCTGGGATGTGAAGACGATAGTCTGGGCGAGTTTGGCGGCACGCTGACGGTCGGCAACCGATTTGTCGGGGAGCGACTTAGCGAGTTTGTCGGTGAGGGTAAGATCGTCGTGACACGAAACATAGTTGATGATTTGTGTGGGCGACGATGCGTAGGCAAATTTTGAGTTGTTACCTTTGGTATAGTCGACCTGGGGATGGGCGGTGGCGGCTACGATACCGATTTTGACGGTTTCTTCGTTGCCGGGTTTACCGGTTGCAAAGCCGCGGTCGGCGGCGTCGGTGTAGTGGCCCTTGACAGCGTCACGGATATCATCGCTAAACACAGCGATACCGTCCATCCTGGCTACATTTTCCTTGAGGGCACGACGCTCTACGGGTAGAGGTGAATCGCCGGCAGTCCAGCCTTCGCCATAAACAAAGATTGAAGGGTTGATTTCTTTGAGCTCGCGGGCGACACGGTTCATGGTCTCGGTGTCGTGAATGGCCATGAGGTCAAACCTGAAGCCGTCAATGTGGTATTCGTCGGCCCAGTATTTGACCGAGTTGACGATGTAGTTTTGCATTTGCTGACGGTCGGATGCGGTCTCGTTTCCACAGCCCGAGGCATCGCTGTATGACCCGTCGGGACGGTGACGGTAGTAGTATCCGGGCGCGGTAAGGGAGAAGTTTGACTTGTCGTTGTCGGCAGTGTGGTTGTAGACAACATCCATAACCACGCCGATGCCGGCGTCGTGGAGTGCCTTGACCATTTCTTTCATCTCGCGGACACGGACAGCGGGATCGGCCGGATTGGTCGAGTACGAGCCCTCGGGGGCGTTGTAGTTGAGCGGGTCATAACCCCAGTTATAGCCGTTTGAGGGGAGATTGGCTTCGTCGACGCTGTTGTAGTCATAAGAGGGTAGAATGTGGACATGGGTCACACCGAGTTCCTTGAGGTGGTCAATACCTGTTTTATCGCCGAGCGACGAGCGGGCATCCTGCTCGGTGAGTGCAAGGAACTTGCCTTTGTTGACGATGCCCGACGACGGGTGGACCGAGAAGTCGCGGTGGTGCATCTCATAAATGACGGCATCGTTGATGTTTTTCACGACCGGACCACGGTCGTTTTCCCAACCCTCGGGATTGGTAGCGGCAAAGTCGATGATGGCGGCACGGTGTCCGTTGGTACCTACTGCCTTGGCCCATACACCGGGAGTTTCATCGAGCCAGCGTCCGTCAAAGTTGATTTGGAATGTGTAGAATTTGCCATAGAGGGGACGATCGACATCTGCTGTCCAGGTGCCGTTGGCTCCACGGGTCATTTCAAGTACTTGGGAGGGAGTGGGAGTGTTGTTGTTGTCATAGATGTTGACACGGGCGGCACGTGCCTCGGGCGACCACAAGGTGAAGCGTGTCGAGTTGTTGTCGACGGTGAGCTCGAGGTCGGTTCCGTTGTAGGCCGGCAGTTGGGACAAGACGTTGTCGGGTGATATTTTGAGTTCCTGACCAGTAGCGATGTTTGAGCACATGAGGGCTCCGGCCACGAGCGGGAGTGCGCAGATGTCGTGAAGTTTAAGGGACATGGTGATACCGAATTTTAGAATGTTTTTAAGTATGATATAAATAATTTTTCATGAAAGCGGCAGGTCGTGAAATAGAGTCATAATCGATACGGGCCTGCAAAATGGTAAACAGTCGTCTTGACCTACCATCATAACTACTACAAAGTTAAGAAAAAAGGCCGGCTTCTGCAAGAGGCCAGCCTTTGATTTTTATAAAATTAAGAATTTTTTTAACAGGCTTTGAAGCTCATGTCGAGACCTTTTACCGAATGGGTGATTGCGCCGACCGAGATAAAGTCAACGCCGGCCTCGCCATAGGCGCGGATGGTGTCGAGGGTGATTCCGCCCGATGATTCGATCTCGGTCTTGCCGTCGATGATGGCGACAGCCTTGCGGGTGCGTTCGGGCGAAAAGTTGTCGAGCATGATGCGGTCGACACCGGCTTTGAGAGCTTCGCGCACTTCCTCAAGGTCGCGCACCTCGACTTCGATTTTGAGATCGCGTTCGGTCGATTTACAATATTCCTTGGCGGCCTTGACGGCGTTGGCGATGCCGCCGGCAAAGTCGACATGGTTGTCCTTGATAAGAATCATGTCAAAAAGGCCCACGCGATGGTTGGCACCGCCGCCGATGCGGACAGCTTCTTTCTCGAGGAGACGCATACCGGGGGTGGTTTTACGAGTGTCGAGCACTTTGGCTTTGAGGCCTTCGAGCTTGCTCTGATACATGTTGGTGGTTGTAGCGATTCCACTCATGCGTTGCATGATGTTGAGCATTGTACGCTCGGTTTGGAGTAGAGAACGCACCGACCCTTCAACAACAAAGGGGATGTCACCCGGTTCAACATGCTGTCCGTCTTTGATGAAGACAGTCATTTTTAGAGAGGGGTCAAACTTCTGGAAAACCCGTCGAGCCACCTCGACTCCGGCCAGGATTCCCGATTCTTTGATCAGGAGTTGCTGGCGTCCTTTTTCTTTAGCGGGGATTGTGCTGAGCGTAGTGTGGTCACCGTCACCTATGTCTTCGGCAAAAGCAAGGTCGATGAGTTCGTCAATAAGTTCTTCTCTTGTTTTCATCTCGAAATAGTATATTGTTGTATTACTGTTTGTTTTTTTCAAAGAAATAGCGTGAAGCCGGGCGGCGCATGTTGTAGGCCGATGACATGGCGCTGCCATAGGCTCCGGCCGAACGGATGGCGAGCATGTCGCCGGGGAGGGTCACCGGTAGGGTGAGGTCGCTGTCAAAGAGGTCTGAAGTCTCGCAGATGGGACCCACGACGTCATAGACGGCTGTGGCGGTCTCGCCTCGCTCGACGGCTGAGAGGTTTTCGATTTTGTGCCGGGCGGTGTAGAGTGCCGGACGGATGAGGTCGTTCATGCCGGCGTCGACGATGGCAAAACGCTTGCCTATACCCTCCTTGACATAGATGACACGGGTGAGGAGCGAGCCTGATTGCCCGACAACAGATCGGCCGAGTTCAAAGTGAACCTTGACCGAGGCGGGGACATCGAGGTTTTGGCTGACGGTGTCAAAAATCATGCTGAAATCGGGTATGGGATTGTTATCGGGGTTGTCATAGTCGATGCCGAGTCCGCCCCCAAGATTGACATAGTCGGGTGTGAATCGGAATTCATCGTGCAGACGCGCCACCAGCTCAGATGCTTTGGCCGCAAGCAGGCGATAGGGATCGGCGACGGTTATCTGGCTGCCGATGTGGAAATGGAGCCCGGCGAGGTGAATGTTTGGGGACTCAAGTGCTTTTTTAACAGCGAGGTCAAACATGGGCAGAGAGATGCCGAATTTTGTCTCGGCGAGGCCGGTGGTGATATAGTGGTGGGTGTGGGCGTCGATGTCGGGATTGATGCGGAGGGCTACGGTGGCCGCGAGGTTTTTGCGGGCGGCGATGGCCTGTATCATATCGAGTTCCTCGATCGACTCAACATTGAAGCAAGAGATGCCGAGGTCGAGCGAGTTTTCAATTTCGGCGGGTGTTTTTCCCACACCGGCATAGACGATGCGGTCGGGCGAAAATCCGTTTTTCACCGCAAACTCAACCTCGCCTCCGCTCACACAGTCGGCTCCGAATCCGCGCGATGCGATCTCCCTTACAACAGGTTCCTCATAATTGGCTTTGAGAGCGTAGTGGATGAGATAGCTGTGGGGAGCAGCCGCTTGCTGAAGTGTGTCAAGGGTGGCACGAAGCAGGTCAATGTCATAGAAATAACATGGCGTGGTGATTGGCAATAGGGTTATATCGGTAAGTGTCATTATCGGGTGTCGCTTGCAATCGGTGGTCAGTTGAACAGATGGTCGCTGAGGGCGTTTAGCGCTTTAACTTTGTCGTCTTTGCTGACAAGGAAGGAAATGTTATAGTCGCTGCCGCCATAAGAAATCATGCGGACGGGAATGTCGCGCATGGCGTCGATGGCTTTGGCTTCGAGGCCTGAGTTGTGCCATTCAAGGTCGCCAACCACACAGATGATGACCATGTCGTTGTCGACGGTGACGGTTGAGAATTTTTTAAGTTCGTTGACAATCTCGGTGATATTGTGCCTCGACTCAAGGGTGACCGAGACACCGACTTCTGATGTAGCCACCATGTCGATCGGGGTCTTGTGGGAGGCAAAGACCTGAAAGACGCGCTGCAAAAATCCATAGGCAAGGAGCATTCGTCCGCTCTTGATGCGGATAGCTACGATGTCGTCTTTGGCGGCGATGGCTTTGATGCCTTTAGTGTTGAGGTCAAGACGGTTGTCGATGAGAGTGCCGGGTGCGTCGGGCTGCATTGTGTTGAGCAGTCTCACCGGGATGTTGTTGAGCTTGGCCGGGAGCACGCATGAGGGGTGAAGGATCTTTGCACCGAAGTAGGCGAGCTCGGCGGCTTCTTCAAAGTTGAGATGGTTGACGGGGCGGGTGTTGCTGACAAAACGTGGGTCGTTGTTGTGCATGCCGTCAATATCGGTCCAAATCTCAATTTCGTCGGCTTCTATAGCAGCCCCGATGAGGGAGGCTGTGAGGTCGCTGCCACCACGCTGAAGGTTGTCAATTGCCCCTTTGGCATTGCGGCAAATATATCCCTGGGTCAAGAAAATCTGAGCATCGGGGTTTCGCTCAATCATCGGGGTTATGCGGTCGTGGAGATATTGAATCTCGGGCGAGTTGTCGCGGTCGATGCGCATGAATTCAAGAGCATCGAGCAGGACCACGTTGATGCCCTGACTGAGCAGGTACTGATACATCATGACGGTCGACATGCGTTCGCCCTGGGCGAGAATGGTTTTCTCGGCGGTGGTAAACGAGGTGTTGGTAAACGACCTGATTATCGAGATGCAAGCCGAGACGCCTTCCCAGGCAGCCTGTTTGAACGAAGAGTCGTCGGGGAATAGCCCGTTTATTTCACGGGCATATTTTTTTTCAAGATTGTTGAGGGTTTCTTTGGCGCCGTCGTTGTTGCCACGCATGAGATAGTCGGCAATCTCGACAAGGGTATTGGTAGTGCCCGACATGGCTGAAAGGACAACCACATTACGGCCACGACTACTGATGAGCCCGGCGACGTTAATGATGCGTTGAGCCGAGCCTACCGATGTTCCGCCAAATTTCAAAACTTTCATTCGCGTTACTTTAACTATTTACAACGCAAAGTTACAAAAATTTAGCGAGACAGCGCCTATATAACAGAATTATTTGAATTGAAGTGTTTGTATGAACTGTTTGACAACCTCGGGATCGCCCGAATATTTGCCTCGGTCCTCGCTGAGTTTGCATGTAGGGAAGTAGCGTGGCCACGATTCGGTCATCTTGACATCGGTGAGTTTGATGACAATGTTAAGCGGCTTTATTTCGGGAAAATCGTTTGTAAAGTGGGTGCCGATACCAAATGATGGCTGACACTTGGAGCCGGCATACTGCTGGATTGCAATTGCACGGTCAACGTCAAGGGCGTTGCTGAAGATGACCTGTTTGGTGAGCGGGTCGATGTTGAGCGAGCGGTATTTGGCAATGATGAGGTCGAGCTGTTCAAAGTTGTTGCCGCTGTCGACACGGAGCCCGCGGAACATGTTGGCATAGTCTTCAGAGAAGTTAAGACTGAAAATTTCCCATCCATAGGTGTCATAAAGGAAGGTGCCGAGGGCTCCGCGATAGGTTTTGCGCCACATTTCCATGGCGAGGTAGTTGGCCATCTGCGGGCCATACATTCCGGCGATTGCACAAACCATTTCGTGGGCCATTGTGCCTATTGGTGTGAGATCGTTGACCATGGCGAGATAGACGTTGCTCGTGCCTGTGAATCGGCCGGGATAGTTGCCCTCGCGCGAGACGGCCGCCATTGTTCTCACGACTGTCGCCTGTGACTCAAACGATGCGCGTCGGCGGGTTCCGAAGTCACTGAAACTACAACCTGCTTCGAGCAATCGGCGAGCTTTGTCTTCCGACCTGACGGCATATTTGTCATAGTCAAAATATTTGTCATGGCCGGTGAGGATGTAATAGAGTTCCGATACGATAGCGAGCAGTTTTACTTCAAACAGTATTGTCTCGCTCCAGTATCCTTCTATCTCCATCGACAGGTGTCCCTCCTCGTCCTGACTGACGGTTACACAGTCGGGGTTGTAACGAAACCCTTTGAGATAGCTGTAGAACCACACGGGGATGTAGGGGCAGCGACGTTTCATGAAGTCGATTTCTTCGTCGGTGATGACGAGCTGGGCGAGCATGTCGATTTGCTGTCTCAGTTGCCTGGCGAAGCCTTGTGGATATACCATATCATTACGGTCGGTAAAACGATAGCGCACCTGGGCACGTGGATAATTCTCGACTACGGAGCAGCACATGGTAAATTTATAAAGATCGTCGTCGGTAAAATGATTTATGATACGTCGCATGGTTGTAATTTTCGGTTAATTTGTCGTATAGTTGAAACGTTATATAATATTATTAACAATCGATCAAGACATAAGGTTTTGACGACAAGGAATAAAAAAGAGGGTGTGTCGTCGGACACACCCTCGAGTTTTATGGTCAGGAATTATACTTCTGGATTAGATAACGCCCTGTTCCATCATAGCGTTTGCAACTTTCATGAAGCCGGCGATGTTTGCGCCTTTCATGTAGTTTACATAGCCGTCGGGTTCTTCGCCATATTTTACACACTGAGTGTGGATGTCCTTCATGATCTGGTGGAGCATGCGGTCAACCTCTTCAGCGCTCCACTGGAGGTGTTCGGCGTTCTGGGTCATTTCGAGACCTGAAGTAGCCACACCGCCGGCGTTAACAGCTTTACCGGGAGCGTAAGTGATGTGAGCGTCGATGATAGTGTCGATAGCTTCGGGAGTGCAACCCATGTTAGAAACTTCAGCTACGAGCTGAACACCGTTTTCAACGAGAGTCTTGGCGTCGTCGCCGTTGAGCTCGTTCTGGGTAGCGCAGGGGAGAGCGATATCAACTTTCTGTTCCCAAGGTTTGCGGCCGGGGAAGAATTTGGCGTTGGGATATTTCTCGGCATAGGGAGCAACGATGTCGTTACCAGAAGCGCGGAGCTCAAGCATGTAGTCGATCTTGTCACCGCAGATGCCATCGGGATCGTAGATGTAGCCGTCGGGACCAGAGATGGTAACAACTTTAGCACCGAGTTCGGTAGCTTTGAGGGCAGCACCCCATGCTACGTTACCGAAACCAGAGATAGCAACAGTTTTGCCTTTGAGAGTTTCGTTTTTGCGAGCAAGAACGTTTTCTACAAAGTAGAGAGCACCAAAACCGGTAGCTTCGGGACGGATGCGTGAACCACCGAAGTCAAGGCCTTTACCGGTGAAGGTACCGGTGCACTGGTTGGTGAGTTTTTTGTACATACCGTACATGTAGCCAACTTCACGACCACCTACGCCGATATCACCTGCGGGCACGTCAGTGTCGGGGCCGAGGTATTTCCAAAGGCAAAGGATGAAGGCCTGGCAGAAACGCATGATTTCGCGGTCGCTCTTGCCACGGGGTGAGAAGTCAGAACCACCTTTACCACCACCCATGGGAAGAGTAGTGAGGGCGTTTTTGAAAGTCTGCTCGAATCCGAGGAATTTGAGGATTGAGGGGTTAACCGAAGCATGGAAACGGATACCGCCTTTGTACGGGCCAATAGCGTTGTTGAACTGTACGCGATAGCCGAGGTTGTTCTGGATTTCGCCGTTATCGTCGATCCAGGTTACACGGAAAGTGTAGATGCGGTCAGGTTCAACCATGCGTTCGATGATTTTGTTTTTCTCGAACTCGGGGTGCTGGTTGTAGATGTCTTGTACAGAGAGAAGAACCTCGCGGACAGCCTGGAGGTATTCTTTTTCGCCCGGATGCTTAGCTTCCAGGGTGCTCATGATATTGTTTATATCCATTGTTGAATGAAATTAGAAATAAGATTTATTTTGACGCTGCAAATATACAACTTATCTTTGTAACCAAACGTTTTTTT